>JAVVTI010000033.1:0-9632 GCA_036653735.1 Bacilli bacterium
GCTGCAAAGTAAGCATAAGTCATTCCTACTACTGCTAAGAGTAAAGTAACTACACTTATAATTCCTAGTGTAAGTGTTACCTTCTTATTATTCGTTTCCATAATCTAGCCCTTCTCCTTCTTTTGTAAGCTTATTATTCGCTTACTCTTTCTACTTATTTAATTTTAATAAATAATTGTCCCTTTGTCAAGTGCTTATTTCTCAATATTAAATAGATTATTAGAATAATAAACAGGTTCACATGTTAAGTTAATCTTTAAACTCTTTAATACTGATAAGTCTCCATTACGTACTATATATGTACAGTGTGCATCACAGTTTTCTAACTTACTAAGGTTACTTAATGCTTTTTGTGCTATAGGGTTAGTAACAGATGCTATAGATAGTGCTATTATTACTTCTTGTAATTGTAAACAATAAGGTTTATTGTTTAATAAATTAGGTTTATATTTAATAATAGGTTCTATTACCGCTGGAGAAAGAAGATCTATTTTATCCGGTATCTTAGTTAATTCCTTAATAGCATTTATTAATGCACTGGAGGGTGCACTTAATAAATCAGTTTGTTTACCAGTAACTATTTTATTATTAGGAAGCCTAATAGACATACTATGTCTACCTGTCTTCTTTAACTTATCAAGTGCTGGTTTAACTACCTCTATATAGTCATCACTAATATTTAATTCATTCATAAGCATCTTTATTCTTTTAGGTATATCATCTTGTACTATACTCATCTTATTATCACATAAAGATCCATAATATCTTCTTACTATTTCTTTTTTAGCAGCCTCATTTATTATATCTTCATTTAATATACACTTTCCTATTACATTTACTCCCATATCAGTTGGAGACTTATATATTTCTTCATTAGTTATTTTATATATAATATCTCTTACTACTGGGAACATTTCCATATCTCTATTATAGTTAACTGAAGAAATATTATAAGCATCCAAATGAAATGAATCTATCATATTAACATCTTTTAAATCTGCTGTTGCAGCTTCATATGCAATATTAAGAGGATGTTTTAATGATTTATCCCATACAGGAAATGTTTCATACTTAGCATATCCAGCTCTTACTCCTTTTTTATATTCATGATATAACTGTGATAAACATGTAGCTAATTTACCATTTCCTGGTCCAGGAGCAGTTACTATTATTAAACTCTTTGTTGTTTCTATATATGGATTAGCTCCATATCCATCTTCACTTACTATTAAATCTATATTAGTAGGATATCCCTTTGTAAAGTAGTGTATATAAGTTAATATATTATTCTTCTCTAGTTTATCTTTAAATTTTAAAGCTTTTTCTTGTCCCTCAAATAGTGTTATTACAACACTATTAACACTTATGTTTAATTCTTTAAAGTTATCTATTAATCTTAATACTTCCATATCATATGTAATACCATACTCAGCTCTTATCTTATTTCTTTCAATATCTCTTGCACTAATACAAAATATAACTTCTATATCATTTTTAAATTCTTTTAATACTTCTAGTTTAGAAAGAGCTTTAAAACCAGGTAGTACTCTACATGCATGATAATCATCAAATAGTTTACCTCCTACTTCTAAATATAGTTTATTATCAAATATATCTATTCTATTTTTAATTTCTTTACTTTGAAGTTTAATATACTTCTTATTATCAAAACCCACTTTCATAATACAATTCTCCCCATACTTTCTATAATAATGATATCATTATTATAGATGATTAACAATAAAAAAAGAAGAATTTATTTTATTTCATTCCTCTTACTCTCTCTTCTTTATTATTAATAGTATATAGTTTAGTATTATAATTATTAATAAATTCTTCTTCTGCTAATATAAGTTTCTTTAGTATACTTTTATATTCTTCTATAGATAAATATTCTTTATAATTATTAATTACTATACTTTTAAGTCTAGATACTTCTCCTAGTATAAGAGTACCATCTGTATCATCACTATCTTCATCATTAATAAGAAATTCATACATTTCTTTTAATATGCACTGTATCTTCTTATTGATTTTCTTATTAACATAATCATCTATTAACTCTTGATCTATTAATAAGACCTTACTTACTTTTATACTTTCACTTTTTAGATGTTTAGGTATTACTTCAAGTCCTGTTATATTTGTTGAGTAATAGAATAAGGATGAATTATCTCTTTTTATTAAATGATATATCATAATAAATCACTTCTTCTTTCTTTAGTAATTCTAATACTTTCCTTAGCTCTATATTCATCTATTTTTTTATGATCTCCACTTAAAAGTACTTCTGGGACTTCCATCTTTCTATATATTCTAGGTTTAGTATATACAGGATAATCAAGTAAGTTATCATTGAAACTTTCACTTTCTAAACTACTTTTACTTATTACATCATCTAGTAGTCTTATAACACTATCCATTATTATAAGAGATGGTATTTCTCCTCCTGTTAGTATATAGTCTCCTACTGATATTTCACAGTCTACTGTACTTCTTATTCTTTCATCATAGCCTTCATAATGACCACATATAATAATTAAATGCTTCTTTTGTGATAGTTCTTTAGCTATTTCTTGTTTATATACTTTACCTTTAGGAGTAGTTAGAATAACAAATGAATCTTCTTTTTTAATATCATCTAATGCATTAAATATAGGTTCACATTTAAGTATCATTCCTGCTCCACCACCAAAAGAAACATCATCTACTTTATTATGTTTATTATTAGAATACTTTCTAAAGTCTATTATATTAATTACTACTTTTTCTTTATCTATAGCTCTTTTAATAATACTTGTATTTAGAAAGTTATCAAACATACTAGGAAATAGTGTTAAAACATCTATTATCATATTATTTACTCCTTATAATCAAGTAATTCTTTTATATTTTTAAATACAATTTTCTCTTTACTAAGATATTCAATGAAATTATTATTATATGGTATAAAGTATTTATCTATATTAAATACTTTATAACCATTATTATTAATAATTTCTTTTACTTTACCAATCATTATATTATTATAATAACATGGTAAGTCCTTCAAATCATCATCTAGTATTATATCATGAAACTCATCTTTTAAAGAATAAACATTTTTACTTTTAATACATAAAGCATCATTTATACTATTTATTTCTTTAAACTTTATCATATCAAATCCTTTATGTTTCCTATAACTTTCTATAGTGAACTCTTCTTTCTTATCACCTACATATAGTTTCTTATTAACTATGAATACTTTATATTTATATTCAAACTTACTAATAAGTCTTACCTCGCCTTTTAAAGCATGAGTATTAACAATTTTACCTACTAAAATATACTGCATTATTTATCTAGCTCATAAAGTACAATACCACAAGATACTGCTACATTTAAACTTTCACAATTTTTATTCATTCTTATCTTAAATACTTTATCACATTTACTTAATGTAATATCATCTATACCTGAAGCTTCATTACCAAATATTACAGCATATCTATTATCTAGTTTTTCTATATCATTACTCTTTTTTAAGGATGTACCTACTAAGGTAATACCTTTCTTTTTAATAATATCTATAGCACTACTTAGATTCATTTTAACTATATTTAAATGAAATATATTTCCTTCACTACTTCTTATTACTTTATCATTATAAATACTAGCACATCCATCAGTAAGAATTAAAGTACTAATATTAAATGCTACACATGACCTAATAATAGTTCCTACATTACCAGGATCTGCTACATTATCAAGAATTACTACATTACCTACTATTTCTTTTTCACATGTAGTACTACAAATACATAGTACTTTAGTACTTGATGTAAGACTAGAAATATATTTCATTACCTTGTCACTTATCATAGTACTTTTAATATTAAATTTATTATCATAATCTTGTACATAGAATATCTCAAGAGCTCTACCAGAGTTAACTGCCTCCTGTACTAAATGTTCTGTTTCTACAATAAACTTCTTTTCTCTTAATATATTCTTCTTAATAAGAAGACTCTTAATGTACTTTATCTTTTCATTATTAATAGACTCTATCATTATTCCTCCTTTAATACTTGTTTATTTATCTTATAATCTGGTTTATACTTACTTACTAAATTCCAAAAGTTTCTTGAATGATTAAAGTGCACTAAATGACTTAATTCATGAATTATAACATAATCTATTTCACTAATACTATACTTTATTAAATTAGTAGAAAGTACTATTAAGTTATCTCTTTTAGAACAGTAACCCCACTTACCTTTCATGTTCTTAACTTTTAATAAAGGATAGTCAAATACTTCATCAAATAAGTTATAACAAATATCTAATCTTTTAGTAAACTCTTTTATTGCTCTAGCTTTTATGTATTTATCAAATTCTTTTTTACTTTTAATAAATACTTTATTATTATCAAATACAACTTCCTTAAAGGTATTACATATTACTAATTCATATGGAATACCTAAAATAAAAGTTCCATCTATTCTTTCATTCTTATGTATTTGATTATCAATCATCTTACATATACCTATATAATTCTTATTAACAAATAATTCCATTACTTTTTTACTAGTATTTAATGGACTACTTATATATATATTTAAATCTTCTTTAACTCTTAAATACATATTTTTAATATTTTTATAGGTAATAATAATTTCATACTCTTTATTATTATATTTAATATACATACAAAACTCCTTATATTCATTTACTCTTATAGTACGCTACAAGAGTAAGTACCATTATAATAAAGAGTATAATACAAAACACTAGTAGAGAAACTCTAATATTTCTAAAAAGTACAAAAGAAAAAATAGTATTATATAATTTCATATAGGTAACTTCCTTATATAAATTATAACACTATTTTTACATAACATAAAACATTTTATTTCTTAGTAACAACTATCTTTATACTTTTAGTCTTAGAAGCATAAGTAAGTCTTAAATCTGTACCAGTTACTGTTACTGGAATATCCCATGTACCTTCACTCTTTATATCAGATAAATCTACATAAGCTTTAAGTGTTTTCTTATCAAGTTTATCAAGTATGCTTGATACACCTTTTACTATAACAGGAACTTTAATATCTGCTTCACTTATTCCCATTGCTTTAAATCCATTAGGAACATTTTCTAGTTCTATTGGTATATCTGCAAATTCTTTTTGTGTTTCTTTTTCCATAGTTACTTTAATTGTTACACTACTAACACTCATACTTCTAGCTCCAACAGGTTTAACTAAGTCAACTTGGAAAGTCTTATCACCACTTAATCCATTAACATCTATACTTACTTCTATAGAGTTTAAGTTAGCTAGAACATCTTCATCACCATATACTGTAACATTAGTTTCATTACTAGTAATCATACCTATTGCACTACCAGACTTTATCTCTCCCTTAGGAACTACTTTAATAGGTACAGTTTTACTAGGAGATGTAATAGTAACGGATGCACTAATAGTATTAGGTAAAACCTCTATATTAGTAAGCTCAGTACCTTTCTCATCATATGCAACTAGTTTAACATTATCTAAAGTATATGTTCCTGCAGCATCTGCATTAGTAGAATATACATCTACTATTGCTTTAACAGATGCTACTTTAGAAAGTTTCTCTTTATAGCTCTTAATAATGACTTCTTCTTTATTAAGCTTAACAGAGCTAACTACTAAGGTAGACTTAAGCTTATCAGTATTAATTATATCAGTAGTAATAGTCCTTACCTCACTTATCTTAGGATAAATAACTATTGTTACCTCTGAGGGATCTATCTTATAATCAAGGGTACTAATAGGATTATTATACTTAAGTTTTACTCTATGAGTACCTACAGATAAATCACTTAAATCTAAACTTACTTTATGATCACCTAACTGCTCAGCAAGTGTAAGATCACTCTTTCTACCTAATAAAACAATATCTGTTTTCTTAGGTAATCCCTCTATTACATATGCTTCATCATTATATTTAAGATCAATTTTTTGATTAGTAATAACAAGAGCTTCTTTCTCTACAAGTGTTATTATCTTCCTATCTATAGCAAAGAATGTAAGAAATGCAAGTGCTAAGGAAATATAAAGAAGCGTACTAGGTTTATTTAAGAACCTATCTACTCCTTTGGGTTTTTTACCAAATTTATCATTAACTAAATATACTACTCTACTAATAGGTGTAATAATGAACTTATCAAAAAAGTTTATTAATCCTTTACCTATTTTACTTAGAAACTTTTTCATTCTTCATCGCCCCCATCTTCTTGTTCTACTTCTTCATCAGCATCATAAAATGTTTCTTTCTTAGGTTGAAGTTCTTCTACTAGCATCATACGCATATCTTCTACTGTTAAATTATATCTAAATTCACCATCAACTGCCATACTAATTCTTCCTGTTTCCTCACTAACAACTAAACTAATAGCATCACTTACTTCACTTATTCCAAGACATGCTCTATGTCTTGTACCTAAACGTTTAGAAATAGTAGGATTCATACTAGTAGGAAAGATAGCTCCTGCACATGAAATTCTATCTCCTTGTATAATAACTCCTCCATCATGAAGTGGATTATTAGGAAAGAATATAGACTCTAAAAGTTCACTACTAATATCAGCATAAATCTTACTAGCAGGTTCTATATATTGATTAAGACCATAATCTCTTTCTATTATTATTAAAGCTCCAATACGACTTTTCTTTAAATATTCTATTGCCTGCATAATCTCATAGACTACTTTTTCTCTTTCATCAACTGTTAATACCTTATGTCTGCCTAGTAAATTAGCTCTTCCAATACTCTCTAGAGCATTTCTAATCTCAGGCTGAAATATAATAATAACTGCAAGAAAACCCCACTGAATAACATACTCAAGAAGAATAGAAACAGTCTTTAAGGATAACCATGAGCTAAGAAACTTAAGAAGAATAATAAGAATTAAACCCTTAAATATAAGTCCTAACTTAACATTATTTCTAGTATATTTTAATATATAATAGAACATCATCCAAACAATACATATATCAATAATTTTACTAACTATACTTATAATAGTTGTGTACGTAATAGTCATATAACACGTCCTTTTCTAGTATTTATATTATACAACAAAAAAGATATATATTCTATATCTTTTTAAACATAATATGTAAAGTAATTATTTATTTTCATTAATTTCAATAATTTTCTCATCATATCCTGTTGAATTTGTATTAACACTATTAACTGGTTCATTGTTATATGCAGGCATATTTGGTTTCATATCAGCATCAAAAACAAATGTATCTTCATTGTTATATTGACTTTGAGTACTTTGAGTATTAACTTCTTGTTGTGTAGGCTGCATATTAACTTCTTGTTGTGTAGGCTGCATATTAACTTCTTGTTGTGTAGGCTGCATATTAACTTCTTGTTGTGTAGGCTGAGAAAAAGCTGGCATGCTTTGTACATATGTATTATTAGTAGGCATAACTGGTGCTTCATATAGTGGCATAACAGGTATATCCTGTACAACACTACTAGTCATAACATCTTCTACTGGCATTTGTGGAGCACTAGGCATAACACTTTCTAATGGTTTTACATCAGCATCTAAGTTAATTGCTTCCATACTAGGAATAGTCTTCTCAAGACTTGCCTCACTATTAATAGTAGGTGCTTCACTAACTTCACTTAAACTACTAGCAGTTTCCTCTTTAGCACCTCCAAAACTTTCTTCTTTCTTTTGCTTCTTCTTACTTTCTACTATAAACCCAATTAAAGCAAAAACTAAAATAACTGCAATTATCAAAAATACATAATAATATTTTGATAAAACATCTAACATCCAATCCATAAGATTTCCTCCTTATTCTATAAACCATTTTAACATAACATTTTTTTATAATCAATACTTTTTATTAATTTTATTAATTATTATGAAGTTGTAGAACTAGTTTCTTCTTCTATAGCCTCTATAATAGGTACTTTTCCTTTAGGTAGAATATGTATCCATGTATTACCATCATTTACTTTTACTTCATTGCCATCTTTATACTTATATATAGTTTGTGCTTCCCTTGAAGTCTTTTGCCATAAAATAGGTACAGCTTTACCCTCGCTTATAAACATACCAGTTCCATTTCCAATATTATTAAGATTAGCTCTACCTTTATTATCAATAGGAGTATATAGAAGATCATATACAATTATATTCTTAGTACTATACTGTTTACCACTTTGTGCATCAGCATGAACTTTACCACTCATACTCATTAAATAGACCTTATTTTCCTTATCATAGTCATATGAAGTACTTTGATAATTAGAATACTTTAAGAATACTTTATCTGCTTTTATTACCCCTTCAACATTAGATAAATCTAATGGTTTAATACTATAATTAAGAAGCATCTTCTTATCACTTGTATTTCTATATTTATATTTTTCTATTGCTTCCTTTATTCTAGTACCACTAGTAAAAGCTGTATGTTCAAAATCTCTTGACTTAAGTAAACTCCTATCCCTATAAAATGCAAGAGAATCATAAATACCATTAATATTATTAATCCCTAGAGACTGAATATCTGCTAAAGCCTGTGGACTATGTCCAAAGTGAGCAAAAATAGCATCATTTTCAAGCATATAATCTATAAAATAATGTCTAGCACTCCTAACAGAACCAATCTTCTCTGGTAAATTATCTTTATAAAATGCAAGTAACCTAGTAATACCACCTTCAGCTAATAATTCATAACCTAAATACGCTTCTTGAAGTCCTGAATGTGGCCAAGCTGCATGATGATTATTTATTGACACGCCTACTACTCTGGTCTTAGAATCCTCATCAAAAATCTTTAACTTAGGCTTCACTATAGGTTTCTTTATCTTCTCCTCATGTGTAAAATAATCCTTAATCTTATTAATAGCATCTACTTTATATAAAGTAAATAAAACTCCTGTGAGAATAATAAGAACAATCGCTACTTTAACAAATGGCTTTAACTTCTTTTTTTTCATTTCTTCACTTCCTATTTTTAATTATAATATTAAATCACTAATAATTAAAGATAAATCAAATTTTCTTTACAATTAAATTCTCATATTTAATAATATTATTATAAATATATAAATATGATAAAAAAAGTACACCATACAATATATAATAAATTATACACTGTTTTGGTATACTTATAGGAAAAGTAATAAATAAGTGTTAACCCATAAATATTACTCCTGATGTTACTCCAGATTAAATATATTACTAAGATACATCAAGAAAACCTTTTCGTATATCTAACTACTGAAGATAAAAGCACTTGCTTTAAAATAAATTTTAAAACAAATAACTTATGTTACTAATAACAAACTAAATAAATTTAATTTATTCTTAGTTACTTAACTATACATCACTTTTTTTTATATGTCAATAAATATTTAATATTTTTTAAATATTATGAAAAAAACTAAGTTGCAAAACTAAGCTTCACTCTATTTTTTAAATAATGGAACTTAGTTATTCAAATTATGTATGCAAAATTTACTTTTGTAACTAAACCTATTACATAGTTTTTTTTATTTTTTATAAATTTTATATGTTAATAAAAAATGTGAATAAGTATTAATAAAGTATCAATTATATAAATTACTAGT
>JAVVTI010000034.1:0-9322 GCA_036653735.1 Bacilli bacterium
ATTTACATATTTATTGAGTAAAAAATATTGACAGGGTTATAAAATAATGATACGATATATGTACTTGATTTAATCAAGTGCCTACCATGGGGAATTAGCTCAGTTGGCTAGAGCATCTGCCCTGCACGCAGAGGGTCGCAGGTTCAAGTCCTGTATTCTCCACCAAAATGCTAGTAAACCCTGTAAATACAGGGTTTTATTTTTTTTAGAGAATAAATTAAATATTCATTATAGGAGATAATATAAATGATTAAATTAAATAAGAAAGACTGGTTAAATCTATTACTCATTTTTATTGTTTTCTTTTTAATCTTATTATTTATAAATAATAGTTTTCATTTTAATGGATCAATAGTAGACTTTTCTTCACAACATGTATCTCTTCCTGAATACTTTAGAAATCTATTTTATGAGACTAAGGATTTATTTCCTGACTTTGCACTTAATATAGGAAATGGTCAAAATATATATAATTTTTCTTACTATGGACTTCTTAGTCCTGTTATATTAGTTTCTTACTTTGTTCCATTTATTAATATGACTACATATATAATTGGAAGTACTATTATATTAATATTTATTTCATGTATATTATTATATTCATGGCTTAAGAGTAAAGGATATAGTAGTACTATATGTTTCATATGTACACTTATATTTGCTCTTGCTAGTCCTATAACATATCATAGTCATAGACATATTATGTTTATATCTTATATGCCGTTTTTATTTCTTGCATTATATGGAGTTGACTCTTATATTAGTAAGCATAAGAAGTCTTTATTAATAATAAGTGTTTTTCTTATGATTATGACAAGTTATTATTATAGTGTATGTGGCATAGTAGTAATATTTATATACTATGTATATTTATATTTAAAGAATAATAAACTTAGTATTAATAAGACATTAAAGGATATTTTATCTTTTGTTTATCCAGTATTTATTGGTGTTTTACTTTCTTGTATTGTAATAGTACCTACTTTTTACTGTATTATGCATAATAGAGCTGGAGTATCATCTAGCATATCACTTTTAGATTTAATAAATCCTACGCCTAATTTAGTTTATATTTTGTATGGAGCATATGGACTAGGTTTAAGTGCTTTATCAATTATATCTATTATTAATCTTATTATTAGTAAGAAGAAATATAATATATTCTTAGGAATTATATTACTACTTATTATTTGTTTTCCATTTATTAATTATATATTAAATGCTGGTATGTATATTGATAGTAAAATACTTATACCATTTCTTCCTTTAGTTATACTTTCAGTTGCTCATCTACTTAAAGAAGTATTTAATAAAGAAGTTAATTATAAGTATTTAATATTAATTAATATATTATTAATATTACTATCATTATTTAATAAGCATGAATTTGCTTTAATACTTACTTTAACATTTGTAGTAGATTCATTTACATTTTATATTACATCATTAATATATAATAAAACAAATAATAAGTATTATATAATTATTCCTCTTACTATATTAGTTGTTTCTATATCAATTCTTGTTAGTAAGACAGATGATTTAGTTAAGCATAGTAAATATAAACAATCATTTAAGTATGAAAGTTCTATAAAATATATATCTAATAATGATACTTCTTTTTATAGAATTAATAATTATTATGATTTAAATAAGATATATAGTTCTAATCATTATGCGTCATCTGTTTACTCATCTACTAGTAATATGCTTTATAATAAATTTTATTATGATGTAATGGGTAATAATGTACCATCTAGGAATAGGACTATTACTAAAGCATCAAGTAATATAATATTTAATACAATTAACTCTAATAAGTATTTAATATCTAAAGAAAAGAAAGAGATTTTAGGTTATACATTATATTCTTATGTTAATAATATGTATATATATATTAATAATTCAGTGTTTTCTTTAGGTTACTCAATGAGTAATACTATAAATGAAAAAGAATTTTTATCTTTAGACTTTCCTCATAGAAATGAGGCAGTACTTAAATCTATTGTTACTAATAAGAATACTAATTATAAAGATGTTTCTTTAATAGAAGATTATATTATTAAAGATAATATTAGTTATAATAATAGTTTTATTACTAAGAAGGAAAGTAAGTATATTATTGATGCTAAAGAAGATATATCATTTAATATATTACTTGATAAGCCACTGATAGATAAAGTATTATTTATATCATTTGATATACTTAATAATATGGATTGTAGTAATAATGAAGCTGAGATAAGAATAAATGATATATCTAATAAATTAACGTGTAAGCAGTGGAAATATCATAATAATAATTTTAATTTTAAATATGTTTTATCATCTAATATGAGTAGTTTAAATATTAAAATTAAAAAGGGATTATATGTAGTAGATAATATTAATAGTTATATTATGGATTATAAT
Organism: Bacilli bacterium; assembly: GCA_036653735.1. Classification (GTDB taxonomy): domain Bacteria; phylum Bacillota_I; class Bacilli_A; order RF39; family UBA660; genus CAVCAD01. The sequence continues at coordinate 2,413 of JAVVTI010000034.1, forward strand.
TATGTTAAAGAAGCTAAGGGAAAAGTAGATCAGGCATATATAGATAATAGTAAGACAAAGGGTGATAAAATAGTAGGTAATATTAAAGTAAGAGAGGATGGTGTTTTTGCAACTACTATTCCTTATGATAAAGGATTTCATATATTACTTGATGGTAATAAGATAAACTATTATAAAGTAAATACTGCTTTTGTAGGTTTTGATATAAATAAGGGAGAACATAATATAGAGATTAAATATTCTTCTCCATATAAAAAAGTAGGTATATTATTATCAGTTACTGGTTTAATATTATTTATAGTATCTTTTATAAAAGATAAGCGTTTAAAATCATTATAAGTTTAATATATGCATATATTATTTATATAAGGAGATGCAAATAAAATGAATATAACTAAAAAAATAACTTCTATATTTAAAATAGATACTTATAAAAAAATATTTAATAAGAAATAGATGTGTTATAAGCACACCTCTTTTTTATATATAACAATATAATATTACTAGAGGGATAGATATGAAAGATAAACTAATAAAACTTATAGATTTAAAAAGTATATTATCCCTAATATTTACTATAACTACATGTATTTTAGCATTTAAACGTATAATTCACAGTGAAACGTTTATTGCTTTAACTTCATCAATAATAACATATTACTTCGCTAGAAATATAAATAATGAAATAAAATAACTTATATAGTTTCATAAGATTACTCCTTTGATAATACTTTAAAACACTTCTTAACTTTAATAAAAAAAGCAAAAAAATATTTAAATTTTTTGCTTTTTATTACGTTCTTTAATAGTAGAATAATCTAAAAGGGAACTAGCAAGTAGTACAGTACTTTTACCATACTTATTATTTATATTATCTATTACTTTATTAAGTACTGTATTTTCATTATTCTTAAATAGGTTTAGTTGTTCATAGTTTTCATATTTTAGTTTAGAGAATCTAATACCTAGTTTTCTAATGGGTAAGTCTTTTATATACTTATTAAAGATACATAAACATTCTTTTAGTATTTCATCTTCATCATTTGTAGGGCAACTTAAAGAAGTTGATGCATGAAATTCTTCTAGAAGATCTCTTGAGTATCTTAAATAGAAAGTTATACAGGAAGTTTTAATATTTTGTTTTCTTACTCTAGAGCATATTACGTGGCACATTTCTCTTATAATAAGTATAATATCATCTTTATTATAATCTCTATATAGGATTTGACTAATAGAAGTAGAGGGGTTTTTAGACTTTCTTTTATATGTTTCTATAGTATTACTATCTTGTCCATTAAAATGTAGAAATAATTCTTTACCTAGAACACCAAACTTCTTAATATAGAAATTAATATCATATTTATTTATATCACCTACTGAGTATATTCCTAAATTATTTAGTTTCTTTTCCATTTTTACTCCGATAGACCACACATTAGAAAGGGGTGTAAGTGGCCATAATTTAGTAGGTACATCTTTATAAGTCCACTGTGCTATATTATTAGTATTATGTTTACTATCAGTGTCCATTGCTATTTTGGCCATAAATATATTAGGACCTATTCCACAAGCAGCAACTAAGGAAGTATCATTTGTTATAGCTTTTAATACTTCATTAGCAAGCTCTATAGGGGTTTTATTATATAAAGAAATATATGGAGTAACATTTATAAATACTTCATCAATAGAGTATACAAATATATCATCTTTAGAAAAGAATTTCTCATATACTTTTATTACTTCATTACTTTTTTCTATGTAGAAGTCTAATCTAGGTGGAACAAAGATAAGTCCTTTAATATTTTTAGGTATTAGAAATACTCTAGATCTAGATGGAACTCCTAGGCTTTTTAAGTATGGAGTAGCAGCTAGAGTCATAGCAGAGTCTCCTCTAGATAAGTCAGCAACTGCTAGAGGTACTTTATATGGATCTAAAGATCTGCTTACGCACTCTGCAAAAGCAAAAAAACTTTTTAAATCTATTGCAAATATAACTTTTTCTTTCATACTTAAATCCTTTATTACTTTAAGTTTATTGTAACATATATTTTAAGTGTGTGCACAGTTATTTATCATGCTTAAAATAATAGTATAAACTATTAAACTACTACCTCCATAACTAATAAAGGGAAGAGGAATACCACTTATTGGTACTAAGCCTAATGTCATAGATATATTTTCTATATAGGAGAATAAGAAACATGTAAAAAAACATAGTAATGTATATTTATCCATTAGATTATTACTTTTTTTACATGTTTCTAATATATTAAGTAGAAAGGTTAATATTAAAAATAGTAGTAAGAAAGATCCTATTAAGCCATAGTTTGATGCATATACACTAAATATAAAATCTGTATATGGTTCTGGAAAATAAACAGGTGTATTTAGAAAACCATATCCTTTTATGGGTGAAGAACCAACTGCTATTAAACTATTTTCCAGTTGCATACCACTACTTTTTTTCCAGTCAATTATTCTGTTTATTCTATAAAATATATCATTACCAAATATATTTATTATTTTAGACTGATGATAAGAGTACATAAATATAAATAATGATATTGATAAGGTTATAGATATTAATATAATATATTTCCATATCTTTTTAATACTACTAAAAAATAGGACTGTAAAGAAAATAATAATATATGATATAACACTACCTGTGTCAGGTTCTATAAATACTAGTATACATGGTATAGCAGTAATAAGAATTAACTTAAAAATAAATATAATATCACTTTTTAAATTCTTAAGTTTAAAATTATAATTATATGCTTTAAAACATAGTAATAATGTTAATGATAGTTTCATAAATTCACTTGGTTGAAATGAAAATAATGGAGTATTAATCCATGCTTTAGTATTATTTATTTCCTGTCCAATAAATAATACTAATACTAGTAAGAATATATTTATTATGTATATATAGTTAATACTTCTATAGATTTTATAGTTTTTTATTTTCATTATAATAAAAAAAACTATAAATGAAAATATATAAAATATTATTTCTTTTAAATATAAATAATTATATTCTTTGGGCATTATTTTACAAGCACTATATATTAAAGGAATACTTATTAAGCTAAAAGTAAGTAGGTATAGAAAATAAATGGGTATTTTATTAAATATTTTATTCACATATATATTATTAACATAAATATATAAATTTAATCAAAAAACAAGTGTTTTATATTTTACAATACTATTTTAAAATGATATAATTGCTTATGAAAAAGAAAGGAAATATTACTTATGAATATACCTAATATGTTAGATGCTAAGAGAAGAAGTAATAAGGAAGTATGTATTACTAATTATAAGTTTAATGATGATTATACTAATATAGGTAATAATAGAACTTTTTATATTAAAACTTATGGATGTCAAATGAATGAACATGATAGTGAAAAGTTAAAGGGTATTTTATCATCAGCTGGGTTTATAGAGTCTTCTAGTGCTTATAATAGTGATATAGTTATTTTAAATACTTGTGCTATAAGAGAAAATGCTCATAATAAAGTATTTGGTTTTTTAGGTAGAATGAAACATTTAAAAGAAACTAATAAGAATCTTATAGTGTGTATTTGTGGATGTATGGCTCAGGAAGAAACTATAGTTAATGAAATAATGAATAAGTATAAATGGTTAGATATAGTATTTGGAACTCATAATATAGATAAATTACTTGACTATATAGTAAGTATAAATAATAAAACTATAATTGAATCTATGAGTATAGAGGGATATATTTGTGAGAATATTCCATGTATTAGGAGTAATAATATTTCTGCTTATGTAGATATAATATATGGGTGTGATAAGTTTTGTACTTACTGCATAGTACCATACACAAGAGGTAAACAAAGAAGTAGAAGGAAAGAAGATATAATAAATGAGGTTATTGATTTAAAGAAGCGTGGTTATAAAGAGGTTACTTTACTAGGACAAAATGTTAATGCATATGGAAAAGATCTTTATGATGATTATGATTTATCTGACTTACTTAAAGATGTTGGGGATACTAAAATATGCAGGATAAAGTTTCTTACTTCACATCCATGGGATTTTACTGATAGGATGATTAATACTATATCAAAGATTCCTAATATAGTACCATATATACATTTACCAGTTCAAAGTGGAAGTGATAAAATACTTAAAAGAATGGGTAGGCGTTATACTAAGAAGTCATATTTAGAGCTTTATAGTAAATTAAAGGCAAGTGTACAAGGTGTATCCATTACTACTGATATAATTGTAGGGTTTCCAGGGGAAACTGAAGAAGATTTTAATGATACTTTAAAATTAGTAGATGAGGCTAAGTTTAGTTGTGCATATACATTTGCTTATTCTAAAAGAGAGGCAACTCCTGCTTATAGTATGGAAAACCAAGTACCAGAAGATCTTAAAAGTAAAAGATTATATATACTTAATAAAAAGATAAATAATTTATCATTACTTGAAAATAAGAAGTTAATAGGTACTACTATTAAATGCTTAGTTATGTCTACTAGTATTAAAAATAATAATAATGTAGTAGGATATACAGATACAAATAAACTTGTTAATATAGTAGGTGATGCTTCTTTAATTGGTAAAATTATACCTGTTAAAATAACAGATGCTAAGAGTTTTAGTCTTGATGGAGAGGCACAAAAGTAACTATATAAGCATACATTAAATATAGGAGGTAAACCTATGAATGAGTATAAGGAAATAGTTACTAAAGCAGTTATATCTAAAGAAACTAAGAAGATTAATATAAAGTTTGATGCCCTAGTAGAAAGAAATATTACTAAAGTTATAGGTGCTTATATACTTAATAATGAAGTATGTGGTAAAATAGATGAGGGTGTTGTTAAAATAAATGGTGTATTTGATACAAATATATGGTATAGTTATGATAACAATACTAAAACTGATGTTATAACATCTAAGAATAATTATGAAGAAATTCTTAAAGTGGATAAAGATATATTAGATGGAGACTTGGCTGAAGTTAAAGTTAAATGTATTACACCACCTGTATGTACAAATGCTATACATAAGAAGAATAAGATATCATATGTATTAGACTTTGAACTACAGATGCAACTAGTAGGTGAGGTTACTATAAGAATAAAAGAATATAATGAAGAAAATAAAGTGGTAGATGAAATAGAGGTTAATACTGACTATTTAAAGGAGTAGAAATGGAAGAAAAGCAAATATTAATGGATGATAAGATTAACTATAACTTATTATCAGACCAGGAAGGATCATATGTACTTAGTTTTTTACTAAGTACTAAAGAAGTAAAAGATTCTTACTTTACTAATGAAGAAGCTAAAGTATTAAAAGCATACTTAAGGAAAGAAAGTGATGATACTGTTTATTTTTCTTTGGTACTATCATATTCTAATGAAGAGAGTCTTTATACAGGAGAAGTTCTTTTAGTAAATATTAATAAAGTATATATAATAGGGTTAATAACTAGAATGAAAAATAATGAAGAAATAGAAGTTTATGATACATTTAATTCTACTAAAAAAGGAATAGTTAGACATACTATTTATCAAAGTGTTAAAAATACATTTGATGTATCTCTTAGTCTTCCTACTAAAGAAGATATTAATGAGTTTAAAAAAAATATAATAAATAGTAAATAATAATATATAAAAGGTGGTATTAAATAATGAAAAAGAATGTATTTATAATAACAAATATATTATTAATTATTATATGTCTTTTATGTGCACTTTTAGGTATTGTTCATAATACTGTTAAAGTTAAAGAAGAGAAAGAGAAACTTAATACTGAGACTTCTAATATAATTAAAATATTTAATAAGAAAGATAAAGTATTAGATGAGGGTATTTCTATTAAAGCAACTAATCAAAATAATAATATTTTAATTATATATAAAGGTATTGATATAGAAAGTAAATACTTAGTAAAACATACTATAAATAGATTATATTATAATTTTAATCCTAGTATAAAAGAAGAGACTTTAGTATTTAGAGAGTTATTAGATACTATTAGTGTTATGAATGGAAAAGAAGTAAAGAGTACATATGATACCTCTTTATATGCTAACTTAACTGGTTTTAATATACATGAGGGTTTAGTATATAAAAGACTTAATGATAAGGAAGTAAAGAGTATTATTAATACTAAGGTTTCATTAAAACTAGTTAATGTAGAGAAAGAAAAAGAAGAAAAAAGAAAAGAAGAAGCTTACTTAAATAGGATGACTGTTGCTAAGACATTTGATTTTATTGGTAAGTTACCTGTATTAGGTAATCTTAATCTTAGTGAATTATCTAATAATTTTTATGATCAAAGTATTAAGAATAATGCTGACTTAGTAGTATATTCAAAGTATGCTGTTGAAAATGGATGGGGATATGTTTGGGGTACTTTTGGATGGACTTTAAGTGAGTCATATTTTAATTATTCAGTAGGAAGAAGTGACTACAATAGAGAAAATGCTGAATTTTTAAAAACAAATTATTTGGATAAAAGAGTAACTGATTGTGTAGGTTTAATTAAATCTTATGCTTGGTATATGCCAGGGACAAATAATATAGAATATGGTAAGAATGGTTTTCCAGATATGCATGCTGATGGTTTATTAGATATGGCTAAAGAAAAAGGTAGTATATCTACTATTCCTGAAATACCAGGACTTGGTTTATGGTCATCAGGACATGCTGGAGTATATATAGGAAATGGTAAAGGTATAGAAGCAATGAATATTAAAAATGGTGTACAAGTAACTACTGTTAAAAATAGAAGCTGGACACACTGGTTTAAAATTCCTTATATAACATACTATGAATAATATAATTAATTTGTTTGGTGTAAAGAAATTTAGTTAAAAAAATTATAAGTTTTAAATTAACTAATTTTTTTATAT
>JAVVTI010000035.1:0-9297 GCA_036653735.1 Bacilli bacterium
GGTGTTACGCTCCCATTCCTTAGCTATGGTGGTTCTTCATTGCTAGTTAGTATTATAAGTATTTCTATAATATTAAATGTTAGTAAAACAAAGTAATCATTAATAACAAGAAAAAGTAATTTTATGTAAAACTTTAAACAAAAAGTTTCACTTTTTTTCTAGGTATGTTATAATTAAATTGTAATCATAACTAATTGATTCGTTATGGTTGTGTTAAGTCTTTTTAGAAAAAAGGAGGAAAAAAAGATGAAAAACAAAAATAGTTCTAAGATCATTTTTGGACTTATGGCACTTGTTACCCTTATGTCTGTAGGTTATGCAGTTTTTGGACAAGTACTAAATATTAATGGAGGAGGTTCTCTAGATTATAATTGGAGCGTACACTTTGATAATACTTATACTGAAAAAGGAGTTACTTTAGCTACAAAACCAACCATAGCAAATGAGAACATTACTTTTAATGTTGCATTTACTAAGCCTGGTGAAAGTAAGACATATGTATTTAAAGTAGTTAATGATGGTACTATAGAAGCAGCTCTTAAGTCTACACTATTAACTAAAGGTGCTACTAATGCAGCTGGAATAGATTTCAAGTATAGTATTGGTTCTACTAGTGAGGGTACTGATTTAGTTGCTCTTTCTACTGATAGTGTACCTACTATTGATAAAACTATTGCTAAAACAACAGGTGTTCATTACGTAACAGTAGTTATTTCTTATGATTCTAATACTCCTGTTGCACCAGGTGCAACTGAGGCAGAAAAGAAAGCAACTTTTGGTCTAAGTCTTAATTACTTACAAGTTTAATATATGAAAAAAGAAGCTATTATTTTATGTACTATTTTGGTTGGGTATTTCTTGTGTATGAATTTTATTGTTATACCTTATGTGCCCAACCTAAGTACATATATTATTAAACCACTATTATGGGTTTTAATTGCTGGCTTTACATATATATTCACTAAGGATAAATATGTTAAGATAAAAGATAAAAACAAAGTATTACAGGTATGTATTATTATTATATTGTCGTATACAATTATTTATTATTTATCTGGACTATATTTTGGCTTTATTAAAACAGCTTACTCTCGTTCGCTGTTTTCTATATTTAAGAATATATATGCTTTTATATTAATTATAATTTTACAGGAGTTTGTACGTTATAAGATTCTTAGATATGGTAATAAAAATATTTTATTATTTATATTTGTATCCATTATGTTTACTACCTTTGAGTTTAATATTCTAACTATTATGTCTTCCTTAACTTCGGGGGCATTAATATTTGAATTTATAGCATCTAAAGCAATACCTAGTTTATGTTTTAACTTATTTTATTCTTATTTATGTTGTATTAATAATTATAAGGCATCAATAATATTTAGAGTTCCTGTATTACTACTATCTATATTAATAGGTATATATCCAAACTTAAATTGGTATATATATGGATGTATTCAGATAATCTTTGTAGCATGTAGTTATTATACTATCAACCATTATATAAGTAATAATAGTAGTGATATTAAATTAAACAAGAAATATATTATTAAGAAAAATAGAATAAAGGATTATATAGCATGGTGTGTATTTATTATTGTTATAGTAACAGGTATTATATTTATTAGTGGACGCATGAATTATGTTCCCTTAGCTATAATGTCTAATAGTATGAAACCTACATTTGAAAGAGGAGATACTGTTATATATAAGAAAGTAAAAGATTTATCTTTACTTAAAAAAGGGGATATTCTAGTATTTGGAAATGATAATAAAATTATTTGCCATAGGATTAAAAGTATTAGTAAAAATGGTAAAGTATTAAGTATAGTAACTAAAGGTGATAATCTATCTAGTGAGGACGCTTTTATTACTACTAATGAAGATATTATAGGAGTGAGTAAATATGTTATACCCTATATAGGGTATCCATCAGTAACTCTTTATGAATTATTAAAATAACAAGATAAGGGAGTTAATTATTATGAAGAAGAAATTATTCAAGATAAGACCAATAAGTAAATTAATTATTTATATTACTGTTTTTTTGGTTTTTTGTGGAATAATTTCTTTTATATGTTATGATGTTATACTTAAGATGAAGAGTGATAAGAATACTTTTGTTATGAACTATACTGATAATACATCTCTTACATATAAAGTATGTTTACATGATAATCCCTATTATCTACAGGAGTGTATGGATATGGATAAGGTGTATCCTCACTCTATAATAAACAAAATTAAGTATAATATATCTAATCATTTAAAAGCATCTAAGAACATGCAAGTTACTTATACTTATCAGGTAGTAGCTAACTTAATTAGTGAGACTAAATTAAGAAATAATCTACAAAATGAATTATGGAATAAAGAGTTTATAGTAGTTCCTAAGACTAGTAAAACTATAACATCTAATAGGATAGATATAGATCAAGACTTTGAGATAGATTATAATTATTATGAAAAGTTAATGGAAGACTATAAACATACTTTTCCTGTTGAAATGGAAGCCTATTTAAAAATAGAGTATAGATTAAACCTAGATAATGATAAAGAAAATATACATGAGAAACAAAGTCTTAATTCATACATACCTATGCTTAAACCTATTGTTAAGATAAAGAATAGTGATCCAAGAGAAGTTAATAGGAATATATATGCTGATAAAAGTAATATATTTAATTATTCTTACTTATTTGTTATTACATCTTTTCTATCTATTATAAATATATTAATACTTATAAGATGTAGTAGAATTAATATAGCAGTTAATTTAGATGCTAAGGTTAATAAACTATTAAAACTCTATGAACAATCTATTATAATTGTTAGTGAGTTACCTAGTAAAAATGGTTTAGAAGTTGTTGATATTAAGAAGTTTAGTGATTTAATAGATCTTGAACAGTCCTTAAAGATACCTATTATGTTTTTAAATAAGAGTGATGAACTTAAGGTATTTGCTATATTCTCTGATAAATATATTTATAGGCTTATAATTACTAGAAGAAATGTAGGCATAGTTATATGAAATTCCTAAATAAAAAGGTTTATATATTTATTTCATTATTTATTTTTATAGCCTGTTTTAGTATTGGATATGGTGCCTTTAGTCAGACATTAAATATTAATGCTACAGCTGATATAATTAATAGTAGTGATTTTATATATAACTATTTACCATATAATCAAACTATGGTAATAACAGGCTATAAAGGAAGTAGTACTAATGTAGTTATTCCAACATTACTAGATGGATATCCTGTTAAAGTAATTGATAAATATAGTTTTAAAGATAGTTTACTAAGTAGTGTTTAAATTCCTGAGGGAATTGAAACACTACACTATGGTTCATTTATGAATAATCAGTTAAAGGAATTAATACTTCCTTCTTCATTATCTACAATAGATAATGAAGTATTTGTTGATAATAATTTAGAGATTGTATCCTTTAGAGAAGTTGTTCCTCCTGAAATGGGTAATAAAGTATTTGATAATAATTATCACTTAATTAATATATGTATTCCATCAACTGCAGATGAAGTATTATGGGCAAATGCTTTAGCTAAAGCAGGAGTTAATACCAATCCTAATTTACTTGTTAACCCAGTTGCTCATTTAATTAAAGGTAAAAGTGGAGCATGTGCTATAATAGGTACTGGAGAAGTAGAAGGACCTCCACCTCTTAATTGTGGAGTAAATGCTTATCAACTAGGCAATGCATGTGTATGTTTTGATCAGTATGAGGGAGATCCTTATACAATGTGTAGTTTAAAACTAGAACTCACTTGTTTTGAATTTATATATCAACCATGGAGTAAATATAATGTTATAAAGTCTTATAAATGTGATAATAAGAATATTGTTATACCTGATATAGTAGATGGAATATATACTGGTAAGATTAACAAGGATGCCTTTAAAAATATGGGTATTACTAGTATAGTATTAAATGATTATTTACAGATATTAGATATGTACTCATTTAAAGATAATTTACTAAGAAGTGTTACTATACCTAAGAATGTTGATAGTATAATACTTAATTCTTTTACAAATAATAAGTTAGAATCTGTTATATTTAAGGGAGATATACCACCTACTATGAATAATAAAACCTTTACAGATAATCCTGCTTTAAAAAAGATATGTGTTCCTACTGGTAAAACTAGTGCGTACACCTCAGCTTTAAATGGTAGTGGAATTCCATCAGATGCTGTTATATATGAAAATGAAACCGCATGTAAAATTAATTAGTATTTAGAAAGGAAAATATCTATGTGCTTAAAAGATAAGATAAATGCTTTTATAGTTATGGTTATTATAGTACTAAATATGTATTTATATATATATTTTGGCTTTATAATTGATTATAATAAAGTTAAACTTGAGCATATAGGTTATAATGAAAATGAGATAAAAAAAACAAGCTCCTTAAGTGAATATGAAACAAATAAGATATTAAAAATCCCATACAAGAACTATCTAGATGAACTTATTACTAATGATAAATATATAAGTACTAAGTTATTTAGTTATATAAATTATATAAAAAAAATAGATGGTGAGTATAAGTTAAATGATATTATATATATAATTAATAATGATATAAAGTATTCTTATAGTAAGAAATTATCAGACATTATTAATAGTAAGTACTTCTTATTAAAGAATATTAATAGATATATGTCATATGAAGCAGATAATATTCCTTTAATAATTTCTAGTGTTAATACATCTAGAGATAGAGAGTTTTATAAAGAGGTAGAGGAAACTGATACACTTAAAAGTAGTCTTATGATAGTTAATAAATATCATATATTAAACAAAGATTATACTAAAGAGCCTCTAGTACCAGTAGATAATAATTATAGTAATTTTACAGACTCTACTGCTAACTCTACTGCATATGAAGCATTTAAACAGTTAATGATTGCATCAAGAGAAGAAGGAATATACATATATAATAACTCTGCTTATAGATCATATGATGAGCAAGAAGCAATATATAGAAGATATGTTTACAATAGTGGAGAGTCCTATGCACTTGATATAGCAGCTAAACCAGGTTACTCTGAACATCAAACAGGTTTAGCATTTGATGTAGGAGTAAAAAAAGAGTATGATAAATACCCTTTTGATAGTACTAAAGAATACTCATGGCTTAAAGATAATCTATATAAATATGGCTTTATACTAAGATACCCCTTAGGTAAAGAAAATATTACCGGTTATAATTATGAACCTTGGCATATAAGATATGTTGGTAAGAAAGCAGCTAATATTATTTATATAGATAATATAACTCTTGAAGAATATTATGCTTACTATGTAGAAATATAAAAAAAAATATGTTATCATATATTTATAGTAAAAGGAGATGTTCATGGAAAAGAAAAATAGAAATAAGTTAATAATAGGTTTAGGAGTATTTATAATATTACTTATAATTAGTATTATATGTTATAAGTCGTTTACTATAGGTTCTTCTAATATGAGAACTGCTATAGAAGAAGTAGATAGTGATGAAGAGATTTTAGAAAAAGCTCTTGATAATTATTTTATAGACTTTAATAAAAATTATAAAGATAAAGAAGAAGAAGTAAAGAAGTATAAGTATGAAAACTTTTCTTTTATAAAAGAAATAGATGGTATTAAGTATTTTAACTTTAAATTACTTAAGATATGTAAAGATAATAGAGCTTGTCTTAAAGATAATTTTAATAAAGAAGGAGACTATGTATCAAAGAGAGTTTATGCTAAAATAAAGAAACAGGGATATAGTTACGTAGTTAAGGAATTTATAGATAATAAACCTAATGAATTAAATTAAAGGAGGAATTAAGTATTATGAAAGTTGTAATAACTGCTGGTGGTACAGGAGGTCATATATATCCTGCTTTAGCTGTTTATGATAAGATAATGAGTGATAAGAATAATGATGTTTTATATATTGGTACTACAGATAGAATGGAAAGTGAAATCGTACCTGATAAAGGTATTAAATACCTAGGAATAGATATAGCTGGACTTTCTAAGAATATATTTAAAAATATTAAGAATATTAAAAATATTATTAAATCTTATAATATATGTAAAAATAAGTTAAAAGAATATAAACCTGATATTGTTATAGGATTTGGTGGATATGTTACATTACCAGTTTTATATGCAGCTAAAAAGCTGCATATTAAAACTGCTATACATGAACAAAATATTATACCAGGTAAAACTAATAAATATTTATCTAAGTTTTGTAATATAGTATTTGTTTCATTTGAAGAAAGTATTAAATATTTTAATAATAAGAATGTTGTAGTAACAGGTAATCCTTGTGAAGAAAGAGCATTACTTATTAAAAAACAAGATAAAAAGATACTAGGATTTGATCCTAGTAAGAAACTAATTATTATAGTTATGGGTAGTTTAGGAAGTACTAGTGTTAATGAAAAACTCTGTGACTTCTTAAGAACATATAATAATAGTAATGTAGAAGTACTCTTTATAACAGGAAAGAAAACATATACAGACCTATCTAATAACTTAATAGTACCTAATAATATTAAAATAGTACCCTTTATTAATGATTTACCCGGTATTATGAAAAGTAGTGATGCTATAATATCTAGAGCAGGAGCATCTACTATAGCAGAGATTCTAGCTGTTAAACTACCCTCTATCTTAGTACCTAGTCCTTATGTATCTAATAATCATCAGTACTTTAATGCTCTTGATATGCAAAATAAGAAGATAAGTATTTTATTAGAAGAAAAAGATATTAATAAAGAAGAACTTAATAAGAAGATAGATGAAATACTTACTAATAAGACTATTAAAGATAATCTAGATAAGATTACTACTAAGAAATCTAGTAGTATAATATATGATAAAATAAAGAATATTTAAGAAGGTTATATGAAACAAAAGAAAGTTAAAGTAAGAAAATTTAATATATTAAAGTTTTTAATTATTATTCTTTTTTTATATTTAATAGTTTCTGCTTGTTATAAAGTTATTAATCTACCTATTAAGAATATATATATATTTGGTAATGATATCTTAGAAGATTATGAGATAATTAATAGTGCTAAAATAGAAACTTATCCATCTTTTATAAGAAGTTATTCTTATAAAATAAAAAAGAATATTATGAAATTAAAATTAATAAAAAGTGTTAAAGTAAAAAAGAAACTATTTGGTACTATTGAAATATATGTAACTGAGAGAAAAGTTTTATTTAAAGAAGATAATGTATATACTCTAGAAGGTAATATAACTTATAAAGATAAACAATGTATTTCTCCCATACTAGTTAATTTTGTACCTCTAGAAGTAAAGAAGAAGTTAATAGATGAAATATCTCTTATAAATAAAAATATATTAAATAAGATAAGTGAAATAGAATATAATCCTTCTTCATATGATGAGGAGAGATTTATACTTTATATGAATGATAAGAATCTTATATATATAACACTAAATAAAATAGATGTTCTTAATAGATATAATGATATAATAAAGAAACTAGATGGACATGAAGGAATACTTTATTTAGATAGTGGTAATTATTTTGAGATAAGAAAGTAGGGTATAATATGATAAATAAGTTAAAAGAATTACTTAATAATAGTTATAGTCCATACTCTAAGTTTAGAGTAGCAGCTATTATTATAACAAATGATAATAAAGAGTTTAATGGAGTAAATATAGAAAATATTTCATATAACTCTGCTATATGTGCTGAGCGAAGTGCTATAGTAAATGCTATAAGTAATGGATACTTAAAAGAAGATATAAAAGAACTACATTTAATGTGTGATAGTGATAAGATAAGCACACCTTGTTTTGTATGTAGACAAGTAATAAGTGAACTTATTAATAGTGATAAATATATATATTGTTATAATAATAAAGGACAGTATACTAAATATAAAGTAGAAGAGCTATGCCCTTATCCATTTAATAAAGAAGATCTAATTAAATAATGGAAATAAGTAATAAAATAAAACAAGCTTTCTATATGTTTTATGATAATAAATATAAATCTATTATAGATGATTCCTTTAGTAGAGTATGTATTATAAGTTATAGTAACCCATTAAATATAGATGATCCTAGTAAAAAAGAAATTAACTATAAGTATGAAATAATGTTTATTAAGTATATACAAAATTATCTAAGCAAAGAAGATAAGAGTTACTTTAATAATTGTTTATTAAATAATAAGAAACCACAATCAATACATATGACTTCTTTAGATTACTTTATATGTGGTAACTATAAAAATCCTTGCCCATTAGATTCATTTAATAAACATAATGAAGACTTACTAAATAATCCTAATACTTCTACATACCTAAAAGATTCTATTAAAAGAACCAGAGAAAAGTTTATACAAACTATTTCAAATGATAATAACTTAAAACATATAAGCGTCTCCTCTATAGAAGATATATCTAACTATAGACAGTATTTATCATTAAAAGAAGATAAAGAAGTAATAGAAAATAGTAGTGAGTATAAATATATATCTTCTATAATAAATAGTTTATCACTAAAGGGTAAAAATACTTATTATAATGCTTATAATATAAAGAATTCTTTTGTAGGACTATGTCCTAATATTAAAAGAAGTGATAATAGTTTATTTAATACTATTTTAATAAGCTCATCCCTAACTGATGATGAACTTATTAGAGTACTTATTCATGAATTAAACCATAATATAGAAACTAAGTTATTATCATATAGTGATACTACCTTAGAGATAGAATGTGGATTTGAAACTATAGAAGAAGACTTACTAAGTAATACTAATAAACATAGAAATATAAGAAAATATGAATACTTTAATGAAATAATAAATGAATTAATTACTGAGGATATTCTTTCTACATATGATCCTTTAAATAATAAGAATAATACTTTATATGAAATGCTCAGATTTCTAACAGAAGAATTTTATAATACATATAAGAATCAAATTATTGAATCAAGACTAACACATAATAAAGAATCCTTATTAAATGTAGTAGGAATCAATAACTTTGAATCACTAAATAATTTAATAAATAGTTTTATGTCTCATTTTTC
The DNA here is from genome assembly GCA_036653735.1 of Bacilli bacterium. Taxonomy (GTDB): domain Bacteria; phylum Bacillota_I; class Bacilli_A; order RF39; family UBA660; genus CAVCAD01. Next base: position 9,097 of record JAVVTI010000035.1, read on the forward strand.
AGTATCAAGATATAATAATACTCTTAGTGATATACATAATAATAGACAAAGTAATGATGTTTCATTATATACAAGCTATTATAATAGAGCAAAAGATATACTAACTAATATGAATTTACATAACATAAGTGCATATACAATAAAATAATTAAATCGAAATAATTGACAAACACTAGATTATTATATAAAATTATATTATGA
>JAVVTI010000036.1:0-8900 GCA_036653735.1 Bacilli bacterium
AAAGTCATTAGTTTTATGATAATTTAAATATCTTATTGTTCCTGATTCAATGTTATTAAAATCTAACTACAATAGTTAATGATTATTTTACAAGTAAAATAAGAAAATATTAAAAAAGAAGAACTAACGTTCTCCTTCTTTAAGCATTGTTTCTATAAATACTGCATATCCTTTTTTAACATCTTCTATTACTACATTTGTTACAGCACCAATTATCTTATTGTTTTGTATAATAGGACTCCCACTCATTCCTTGTACTATACCTCCTGCATCTTTAAGTAGTTCTTCATCATTTATTATAAAGCTAATAGATTTAGTAGTATTAATAGCATTTATATATTTATTTGTTATTTGTATGTTATATTTTTTAATATTTTCATCATTAAGAACTGTATATATATAAGCATCTCCCTTTTCTATTTCATTAAATGTTGCTACTTCTAAAAGATTATTATTAGATAATGGTGCACTATATTTCCCATATATTCCTACTAACGTATTACTATTTATTGTACCTAGTATATTATTATAATTAATTGTAGCATTTTTACTTCCTACATATCCATTTGAACTTCTATCAATATTCCTAACAGAGCTTTGAAATATATTTCCATTTCTTACATCTACTTTTCTTTTAGTATCTTTAAAAGCTATTTCATGACCTAATGCTCCATATATTTTAGTAATAGGATCTATATATGTAAGAGTCCCTATACCTCCAATACTCTCTTTTACATATATACCTGTTTTATATTTATTATCTTCTAATATAAGCTTAATCTTCTTATTTATTATCTTATTATCTCTATCAATTTCAAATAAAATATTACTATCAGTTATATTTTCTAAAGCACTAAGCATTTCATTTATAGAGTTTACCTCTATATTATTAACTTTTAATATAACATCTCCTATAGAAAAATCCTTCTTAGATGCATATATTCCATTAATTTTATAGTATCCTACTACTATAAGTCCTTTACTATTAATATTAATACCTATAGTTTGTCCTCCTGGTATTATTTTATCACTATAAGCAAGTATATTTATAGGTATTAAAAAAGCAATAATAGTTAGCATTATAATTTTCTTCATATAAGTACCTCTAATATATTATTGCCTCTATTAGTTATTATAAAACAACCAATATATGGATTATTTAGTTACATCTATTACTTTATTTATACTTTCTTCTGCATCTTTAAGCTTTTTAGTACAAAAAGTCATAAGTTCATTTGCTTCTTTATATTTTTTTAAAGATTCATCTAAGTTAATTTCACCTTGTTCTAATTCTTTGGTAATTATTTCCAATTTCTTTATAGCACTTTCAAAAGTTTCTTCTTTCATATTATTATTCCTCCTTCTTATTTGTTATTTTATTAATAGATGCATCCATTATTTTATTTGATGTATTAATTATAAGACTATCTCCTACATTAATTTTATCATTATCACTTAATATTTTATTATTTTTATATATTAATGCATATCCTTTTTTTAAAATATTATTAGGATTTGTAAGTATTAATGATTGACTATAGTTTTTAAGTATATAGTTATACTTTTTAATTATATTTTCAAGTGAGTAAGTAAGTCTTGCTTTATAATTATTAATACTTTCTGTATGCTTTATATATAGATTATTAGGTGTATTATGTATAAGTATTATATTATAGTTATTAAGTATATATTTATATTTATCTATTATATTTTTAATACTAAAATTAAGTTTATCAAATATATTATCAAGTCTTTGTTCATACTCTATATAAATATTCTTAGGATTACTTAGTAAATGATTTGTAAAGTAATTATTTAATTCTTTTTTATAGTCTTTAATTTTAGAATTAATACTATTATTACACCTTACTTTAGTATCACTTAAATATGTATATAATGTATCTTTATCAGGTACTATCATCTCAGCTGCTCCAGTAGGAGTAGCTGCTCTTTTATCAGCCACAAAATCACATATAGTATAATCTATTTCATGACCTACAGCACTTACTATAGGTGTTTTAGTATTATATATAGCCCTTGCTACTATTTCTTCATTAAAAGCCCATAAATCTTCTATAGATCCTCCTCCTCTACCTATTATAATAACATCTAAGTTATAAGTATCAGCTAGCTTTAACATATTAACAAGAGATTCCTTAGCACCTGCTCCCTGTACTAAAGATGGAAATAAATACATCTTAACTAAAGGAAATCTTCTATTAATAGTAGAAGTAATATCCTTAACTGCTGCTCCAGTAGAAGCAGTTATAATACCAACAGTTTTAGGTATCTTAGGTATCTTCTTCTTATGACTTTCATCAAATAATCCTTCATTATATAGTTTTTGTTTTAACTCTTCAAATAAACGATATAAGTCCCCTTTACCATCCAAATTCATCTCTTCAACATATACTTGGTAAGCACCACTTGCTTCATATACACTTACCTTACCTCTTATAAGAACACTATCTCCATCCTTAGGCACAAAGTTAATCATAGAATTCTTATAGTTAAACATAATAGCATTTATTTTACTCTTATCATCTTTAAGAGAAAAATAAAGATGCCCTCTAGTATGAAACTTTAAATTACTTATTTCTCCTTTAATATATATTTCATTTAAAAAAGGATTATCTTCTATAATAATCTTTATATATTTATTAATATCACTTACTTTTAGATATTCATTTTTCATTATTATCTTCTTTTTCAAGCAATGAATCAAGTACTCCATTTATCATCTTAGTTACCTTATCATCACTATATTTCTTAGATAGTTCTACTGCCTCATTTATACATACTATATTAGGTGTATTATAGTATTTCATTTCATATACACTTAATCTTAATATAGCTTTATCTGTTTCTCCTAAACGAGATAAACTCCATTTATTTAAGCTTTCATTTATTATATTATCTATTTCATTTTCTTTTTCTAGTACACCAAAAACAATAGAGTTAATAAACTCACTTTCTATTTCATAATTATCTTTTATAATAAGAGATACATCATAATCAAGTTTTTCCTTTTTATATATACTAATTTGATATAGTATTATCATTATCTTTTCTCTTAAATCAGTTCTACTTGCTTTCATATATTTCTCCTATTTAAGTACATCAAAATAACCAGTATGAAAGTATAATACATATAAAACTGCTAATAACGCAACTATTATTAATGACATAACTATTATTCTTTTTTTACTTTTCATAAAACACACTCCTTATATCTATTATACCTTAAAGTAAGAAAAAATGTTAGATATTTATCCCAGTACTTGTCATTTTATATATTTTATAGTAAATATTACCTATTTAGTTGACATGTTACAAATAATATTGTAATATTATAAGTGCCTTGGAGTAGTACTCAAGTGGCTGAAGAGGCGCCCCTGCTAAGGGTGTAGGTCGGGAAACTGGCGCGAGAGTTCAAATCTCTCCTACTCCGCCAAGAAAAAAACAAACAACTATTTAGTTGTTTTTTCTTTTTCCAAAAGATTACATAGTATTTCATTCATTATATATATCTTCTTTTCATTTATTTTTATATTAGTATCATTTAATATTAAGTTCTTATGTTTTATTTCATCTTTTATATTAAATACATCTTGCAAATTTATATTGAATTTATTAAAGAAATCTTTTAAGTTAACCCCATCAAGCTTTCTAAGTCCTAAGATAAGCTCATTTTCCATGCATTCCTTCTTAGAAATAAGTAGTTCTTCTTTTCTATATATATTATTTAAATAAGATGTTAAATTCTTTGTATTTTCATATCTAATATCATTTATATAACCTGTTGCAGAAAGACCAAACCCATAATATTCATCATTATTCCAATAATTAGTATTATGAATACTAGAGTAACCATGCTTACTAAAATTACTTACTTCATAATGTATATAATCTTTCTTCTTAAGATAAGAACATATATATTTATACATTTTATAATCTATATCTTCATTTATAGCTTTTTCATTATTAATATAAAGAGCAGTAGACTCCTCTATTATAAGAGAGTATGTACTAATATGCTTAGGATTAAGCCTAACTATACCTTTAATATCACTTCTTAGTATTCTCATATTCTCTATTGGTACAGCATATATTAAATCAATATTATAGTTATCAAAATCATAATAATTAAGTAATTTAATAGCCCTCTTTACTTCTTTCTTATCATGCTTTCTATTAAGATATTTTAGTTTATACTTATTTAAACTTTGTACTCCTATACTAAGTCTATTTACTTTAAAAGCCATTATAGTCTTAATAAAATCTTCATCTATATCCTGTGGATTAGCCTCAATAGTAATTTCACATGAAGAAGATGCATTAAATATCTTAATTATATTAAGAAGTTGTGTTAGTTCACTATTACTAAGTGAACTAGGAGTACCTCCACCTATATAAATAGATTTAACTTCATCTTCTTCATAAGTACTTAATATTTCTTCTTTAAGCTTTAAAAGATAAGAATTTATATATTTAGGATTATATAGTACTTTACAAAAATCACAGTATGAACATATACTACTGCAAAAAGGAATATGTATATAAACACTTCTCATAAAACGCTCTTGCTTCCTTTCTTACTTATTCATGTTTTTCTAAGCTAAGTATACTTAGAAAAGCTTCTTCTGGAACAGACACATTACCTACTTGTTTCATTCTTTTTTTACCCTCTTTTTGTTTATCTAAAAGTTTCCTTTTTCTAGTTACATCTCCTCCATAACATTTAGCTAAGACATTCTTCTTCATAGCAGATATTGTTTCTCTAGCTATTACTTTACTACCTATACAAGCTTGTATTGGTACTTGAAACATTTGCTTAGGAATAAGCTTCTTAAGATTTTCTGTTATTAAGTTTCCTCTCTTATAACAAAGAGATTTATGTACTATAATACTTAATGCATCTACTATTTCACCATTAAGTAGTATATCCATCTTAACTAAGTTACTTTGAACATTACCAATAAAATCATAGTCAAATGAAGCATATCCTTTAGTAGAACTTTTAAGCTTATTAAAAAAGTCATAAACTATTTCAGATAAAGGAAGTTCATAATGTACATTAACTCTCTTCTCAGTAATATATTCTACATTCTTATATATACCTCTTTTATCTTGACATAGCGTCATAATAGAACCTAAATACTCACTAGGAGCTATAATATTAGTAAGTACAAAAGGCTCTTTAATACACTTAATTTTTGCTATATCAGGCATCTTATTAGGACTATCTATATATAAAGTAGTATTATCAGTTAGATCTACTTCATATATAACAGATGGACTAGTAGCAATAAGCTCTATATTAAATTCTCTTTCTATTCTTTCCTCTACTATCTCCATATGAAGTAAACCTAAAAATCCACAACGAAATCCAAACCCTAGTGCAACAGAAGTCTCTGGTTCATAAGAAAGAGCTGAGTCATTTAACTTTAACTTAGATAATGCTTCCTTAAGATTTTCATAATCATTACTATTAATAGGAAAAAATCCTGAAAAAACCATTGGTTTAAGCGGTTTATATCCAGGTAACATCTGAGCATCATCATTACTTCTACATACAGTATCACCTACATGAAGATCATCAATACTTTTAATACCCGCTGTAAAATATCCTACTTCTCCAGTAGTTAATACATCTCTCTTAGATTCAAAAGGAGTATGCTTACCTAGTTCTAATATTTCATACTCTTGCTTAGTAGATAATAACTTAATAGTATCTCCTACTTTAATACTACCATCAAATACCCTTATAAGAGCTATTACCCCTTTATAAGTATCATAATAACTATCAAATATTAAAGCTCTAAACATATCACTACTACCCTTAGGTTCTCTTATATTAGCTATAATACTATCAAGTAAATCTTCTATACCTTCTCCTGTCTTAGCAGAAACACATATTATATCACTTTCTAAAAAACCAATAGTATCCATAAGTTCTTTTTTAACTTTAGCAGTATCAGCACTTGGTAAATCAATCTTATTAATAACTGGAATAATATCTAAGTTATTATCAAGTGCTGTGTGAAGGTTTGCTAATGTTTGTGCTTCTATTCCTTGAGTTGCATCAACAACTAAAACAGCACCTTCACAAGCTGCTAAACTTCTAGATACTTCATATGTAAAATCAACATGTCCTGGTGTATCTATTAAATGTAATGTATAACCTTTATATATAAGTTCTATAGCATTTAATTTAATAGTAATACCACGTTCTCTTTCTATATCCATATTATCAAGATACTGGCTTTTCATATTTCTTTTATCTATAGCATTACATGTTTCCATTATCCTATCAGCTAACGTACTTTTACCATGATCTATATGAGCTATTATAGAAAAATTTCTTATCATATCTGTCTTCATATTCTTCACCAAGTACTATTATTACATAATATGAAGCTTTATTCAATAAATAATTTACTAAGTACTTTAAATGTCTTACTAATACCTTTCTTCATAATATACTCAACACTTCTTCCTGTTTTAGCTCCTACAGAAGATAAATTATTAGAATATGATTTATATGACTGACTCATATAGTTTTTAACAGATATATCTTTATTATCCTTTAAATCTTTTTCAAATCTTTCCATAGATTCTTTTGTTAAAACCGCTTTATTATACTCAGATGCATCATAATAACCACTAATGGATGCTGTATAGAAACTAATAAATATAATAAATAGTATAAGAAGTACTATTATAAAATAATTCTTTTTCTTAGTGTTTTCCATTATTCTCCTTTATATATGTACTAAGTACTTTACTAAGTACTATAATACTATTATTAACCTCTTCTATCTCATTTTCACTGCCACCAATCTCTAATAAAAGAACGTTTCTATTAAAGTCTTGATTATATACACCTTGTGCATACTTGCCCCCTTTATACGTTATACCCCGAGCTAAATCATTTACTTCTTTATTAAGTAGGTCATTAATTTTTACCGCCTCCTCATAATTATCTTTATACTTAGTATTATTCTTGCCTATTATAAAGGTTATCCTAGCATACTTCTTATTATTATTTATAAGTAGTGTATCTGCTATACTTAATGAACTTCTTTGTATATCAAAAAAATACTTTAATTCCTTATTTTTTTGTAGTTCATTTTCCATAAATAATCTACTTATTTTATATGAATCACTTAATTTAAGTCCATTATCCTTTAAATAGGCTTCTATATTATTCCCCTCCACTACTGAGTTAATATTATATTTATTAAGTTCTTCTTTTAACATATAAGAGCTTATCATAACATTAGGTTTTAATGTATATTCATATACAAAAGGAGCACTATAAAATAGTGTTTGATAAGTATTATAAATATATACTAAAGGCTTATTTTCTTTCTTAATATATACTTTATCATTATTATTTTTAATATTATTTATTTTTAAATAAGATTTGTTTAGTGCTAAAAACTTTAAATTATTTATCTTGTAATATGTTTTATTATAAAACATATTATTAATAATATAATTCTTAAAGTTTTTATTATAAAATATCATAAGAAGCATATATATAGTTAAAAATATTACTATATTTTTAACTATAGTTTTAAAAATTTTTTTATATTTTGTATTCATATATTTCAAGTATATTACACAATATATAAAAATATTGTTGAAATAACACATAAATGATTGATTTTTTAATAAATTTTTGATAGAATACTTGTAGTCTCAAAAGGGAGGTACTAATGGCTAATATAAAAAGTTCTATAAAAAGAGCTCTTACTAATGATAAGAAGAAATTATCTAATAATGATCTTGAAAAAAGCATGAGAACAGCAGTTAAAAAAGTTGAAGTAGCAGTTCTTAATGGTAATAAAGCAGAAGCTAATAAATGTTTATGCAATGCTTTTAAGAAAATAGATAAGACTGCTAAAGCTGGAATTATTAAAGATAACAAAAGAAATAGAAATAAGTCTTGCTTAGCAAAAAAAGTAAATGAATTAAAATAGTAATTAATTACTATTTTTTTAATGTTAAAATGTAATCCCCTTGTTCTTTGTTTTCTAGTGACACACTTTTTACTTTATTAATTAAAAAACCACTTCTTTTAAATTCTACAATTTCTAAAGGAAACAAACTCCATGTATATAATGCTTGAAAAACAGGTATATTAAATTCATCAAGTATACTTCTAAACTCATCTGCACTAATAAATAAATAATGATATATATTTGAACAAAGCATTAAATCATATTGATTATCTACATCTTGAGATAAATTCTTAATATCGCAAAAAAATGTATTAGGCTCTTTAGTATTATTAAGCTTATTTTGTAATACATAATATGTTTCCTTATCAAAATAAGGTATAAAAGTACCACTTTTAAAATTCTCTTCATTACTAAATAATGAAGTTTTAATCTTATTAGAAGATAATTTAATATTCCTAGCTATTAAATTATCGAAATAGTCTCTTACATTTGTAGGCAAAGAATTTCTTATTATATTATATATTTTTACATTTGATAAATTAGAGGTAACAAAGAAATCATAGAATTCTTTAAATGAAAGAGTCTTAATACCATAATATTTTAATATAAAGTAATACCATGCTAATCTATTAGAATCAAATAAATCAACTTCCTTAGCACCAAAAAGTATACTACTAAAATATTGATCTCCACTTCCTAAAACACTTAATACTTTCTTATCTTTAAAGTCATATAAACTATTATATGACGATATATTTTCATTACTAAATCCATATACTTTTTCATATAAATAACTTTCCTGCATAACTTAATCTCCAAACATTTCTATATAATATCATATTTATATAAAGAGAGCAATATTACAAACATACTTAACATTTATATAGACATTATATAAAAAGTTTAGTACAATATATATATGAAAAAAAT
>JAVVTI010000037.1:0-8673 GCA_036653735.1 Bacilli bacterium
AATTAAATCGAAATAATTGACAAACACTAGATTATTATATAAAATTATATTATGAAGTAAAGAGTTTTATCAGAAGGTGAATTATGAACAACGACAAAAAGATAGTGTTAACTCTCAGTATTGTAGGAGTCATAGCACTAATATTAGCATTAGTAGGAATCTCCTATGCTTACTTTGAAGCAAATGTCATAGGAAATGATAAAGCAAGTAGTATAAATATAAATACTACAAAACTGGCATCAGTTAACTTTACTGATGGAGCACAAATATTTCAGGGTAATATATTACCAGGCTATAAAACGAGTAAAGCTTTTAATGTTGCAACTAGTGGAGAAAATACAGTAGATATAAGCTATAAAGTATTTATGTACTGGAAAAACTCTGGTATAACAGATATAAAATATACTTTAACAAAGGGTGGTACACCAGTAGCATCTAAACCAATAAATACAGTACAAACAACCTATCAGAAAACTGAGATAAGTGAAGGTGTGTTTAGTCCTAATGCAGGAGCACAGACACACAACTATAACTTTACTTTAGACTTTCCTGAAACAGGAAGTGATCAAAATTCACAACAAGGTAAATCATTTGATGCTTATTTACAAGTAGAATTATCTACAGGAGGAACAACAGTATACTATAATAGAGAAAACCCTACTGGTACTAATGTAATGCCTACCCTAGGAGTTACTTTAGGAAATGCTATACTTGCAAGTAATACAGTAAAAAATGTAGAAAATGATTCTATGTTTGCACACATAGCACCAGCAGATAAGAGTGAAAATGGTTTATGGAAAGAAGCAAGAGCTGGTAAAACAGAAGGCGATAAACCAACATACTTCTTTAGAGGCTCAGTTCAAAATAACTATGTATCATTCGCAGGTAAAATGTGGAGAATAGTTAGAATAAATGAAGATGGAACAGTTAAATTAATACTTGGTGGAAATAGTACTGAAGACGGATTTATAGATTCAGCAAATCATGCATGGAATCTAAATTATGACCAAGCAACATACGTAAATTATGTAGGATCAACTGCAAAAACAGATATAGATGTCTGGTATAATAATAATATAACAGGTACCAATAATAATAAAGTTGCAACCTGGAATGTGTGCAATGATAAGACAGCACCAGTAAATAGTCACGGATGGACATATGAGTATGGAGCAGCACATAGATTATATGATGCAAAGACTCCGCAATTTAAATGCCCAAATGCAAGCGATAATATTGCAGTAAAAGATGGATTATTAACAGCCGACGAAGTCGCTTACGCCGGAGGCTTATATAATACGATCAACTCGAATTATTATTTGTACGACAATGTAAAGCGAAGTGCCACGGCTGGACATTGGTGGGTTTCTTCTCCGCATTCTTTCTACAGTAGCCGTGCTAACATCTTCGATGTGTACGGTCCGGGTAATCCAGGTACTTTGACTGCTTGCAATGTCCACCGTGCTGTCGGGTTGCGTGTCGTGATTTCTCTGGCCTCTGATACTCTGACAATATCAGGAGATGGTACACTTGCTGACCCTTATGTTATTTAAGAGTGGTGGTAGTAAATAAAGTGGTGGTTCGGGAATAGCCATAAAATTAACTATGTTAGCAAGTATAAAATACTTGCTTTTTCATAGGTACTTGTTTATAATAGTTATTAGAAACTGTGATGAAGAAAAATGTTTATGTTTACTTTATAGAGAGGTTAATGTTCTGGTGTAAATTAACTATTGTATATAAATATTTATGACACTTCTGAGTTATGTAGCCGAAAAATTTAGTAGGCTATATCGGGTAAAAGCGTTATATTTTATAAAGTATAATTAAGTGGTGGTACCGCGAAATAAGTTATTTCGTCCCTTTGGATGGAATAGCTTTTTGTTTAAGTTTGGAGGTTGTATGGTTAATAAAGGTGAGCTTAAAAAGTATGCTAGTGATTTAATGTTTGATATGGATGATGAGGATTATGATATTCTTGAAGGTGAGTTTGATGTTTTTATAAAGCAAATGGATGTTATAGCCACTTTTAATGGAATTGATGAGGTAAGTCCTATGAGTTATCCTTTTGTACTTGAAAGTGCTTGTTTAAGAGAAGATGTAGTAGAGGATGTACTAAGTAATGAGGAATTACTTAGTAATTGTAAATGTATAAATAGTGAGAGTGTTATGTTACCTAAGGTGGTGAAGTAAATGTATATTAAAGAGGGTATTTTAGGTACTAAAGATTCATTTGAAGATGTTGTTTTAAATGCTAAAACGTTTAATGAAAAGTACAATGCTTTTTCTCTTATCATGGATAAATATGAGTATGAAAAAAAGGATAGTCTTATTAATGGTATTTGTTATGGACTTAAGGACAATTTTTCTACTAAGGGTATTTTAACAACTGCTTGTTGTAATTTACTTAAGGATTATGTACCAGTATATGATAGTACTGTTTATACTAAACTTAAGAACTCTGGTGGTGTGCTTGCATTTAAAACAACAATGGATGAACTTGCAATGGGTGGAAGTGGTGTTACAGGAAATACTGGAATAGTAAGAAATCCATGGAATAAAGATTATCTTATAGGTGGAAGTAGTAGTGGTAGTGCTGCTTGTGTAGCAGGAGGTATAGTACCTTTTGCAATTGGTAGTGATACTGGGGACTCTATTAGAAAACCAGCTTCTTTTGCCGGTATAGTAGGTTTTAAGCCAACTTATGGAAGAATAAGTAGATATGGTTTATTTGCATTTGCTTCTTCTTTGGATCATGCTGGAGTACTTACTAGAAGTGTAGCTGATGCAGCTATAGTTACTGATATACTGAAGGGTTATGATCCAAAGGATATGACAAGTATTAAAAAAGATGATGATTCATACTATAATAGTCTTAATAAGAGTATTAAAGGTAAGAAATTATTTTATATTAAAGAGTATCTTGATAAGACTGGAGTTAATGATAAGAATATACTTAAGAATATAGATATATTTTATGATACAGTTGATAAGATAAGATCTTTAGGTATAGAGGTAACTGAGGTAAGTATATCTAAGAAGTTACTTGATTGTGTTTATCCTTGTTACTTTAGTATTTCTTGTGCTGAGGCAACAAGTAATAATTCTAATTTAACTGGTATACTTTTTGGCGATAGAAAAGAAGGCGATAGTGCTACTGATATAATGATTAATACTAGAAGTGATGGCTTTTCTAAGTTAATAAAGAGAAGGTTTATATTAGGAAGTTATATACTACAAAAAGAAAATCAAGAAAGATTATTTAAAAATGCTCTTCGTATTAGAAGATTAATAGTAAGTGAGTTCAATAGTTTGTTTGATATATATGATGGTTACATACTTCCTACTAGTGCTTCTATAGCACCTAAAGCTTATGAAGGAGACTGTTTTGATAAGATTAAAAATGATTATTGTCTCCTAGATAATCATGCTGCTATAGCTAACTTTGGAGGCTTTCCTAGTATAAGTATTCCTTATGGTATGATTGATAATATGCCAGTAGGATTATGCCTTACATGTAGTGCTTATAATGATGAGCTTTGTTTAAATATTGCTAATAATATAGAAAGTATTTTAGGATTTAAAAATATATGTGCTGGAGGTGATAAGTAATGCTTAAAAGTGTTATTGGTTTAGAAGTTCATTGTGAACTTAATACTAAAAGTAAGATGTTCTCATCTTCTAGAAATAGTTTTAATAGGCATCCTAATGAAAATGTATGTCCTGTAGATGTAGGATTTCCTGGTACTTTACCTACTGTTAATAAAGAAGCGGTTAGAAAAGCTATAAAAATAGCATATGCTCTTAACTGTGAAATAGCTAATAAGATTATATTTGATAGGAAGAACTATTATTATCCAGATCTTCCTAAGGGTTATCAAGTAACTCAAATGTATAAGCCTTTTGGAGTTAATGGTTACTTAGATATTAATGTATCAGGAGTAAAGAAAAAGATACTTATTCATGATGTTCATTTAGAGGAGGATAGTGCTTCTTTAGATCATATGGAAACATATTCATTACTTGATTATAATAGATGTGGTACTCCATTAATAGAGATAGTAACAGAACCTTCATTTGATAATGAAGAAGATGCTCTTGCTTTCTTAGAAGATCTAAGAAATATATTTCTTTATCTGGATGTATCACAAGCACAGGCATCCAAAGGACAAATAAGATGCGATGTTAATGTATCTGTTATGCAGGAAGATTCCTTAGTACTAGGTACTAGAACAGAAATGAAGAATATTAATTCATTTTCTACTGTAAAGTCTTGTATTATAGCAGAAGTTAAGAGACAAAAAGAAATAGTAGAAAATGGTGGAGTTATACAGCAGGAAACAAGGAGATATTCACTAGATGATAATAAGACTTATTCTATGAGAAAAAAAGAAGATGCTATAGATTATAAGTACTTTGTAGATCCTAATATACCTTGTATAATGCTTGAAGATAAATTTTTAAATGATATTAAAAAAGAGATCCCAGCATTACCTAATGATAAAAGAAATATATATATTGATAAGTATGGTCTTACATTAAAAGAAGCTAATACATTTATTAAAAGTAAGGACTTAATGCTGTATTTTGATAAATGTTTATCACTTGGTATTAATGCACATAGTGCAAGTAACTGGATAAGTAGTAATATACTAGGATATCTAAGTAATGAGAATATTAGTATTAATGATTTCTATATAACACCTATATTATTAAAAGAATTAATATTATTAATAGAAAATAATACTATATCTAATAATCAAGCTAAAGATGTATTTATTAAATGCATTAATAATAAAATAAGTCCTAATGAGGTAGTTTCATCCTTAGGCATACAGCAAGTAAGTGATGAAGAAGAGATTAGAAAAGTTATTAAAGAAGTTCTTATAAATAATGAAATACAAGTAAAAGAATACTTAGCGGGTAAAACTAATATAATGGGTTATTTAGTAGGTGTTGTTTTAAAACAGTCAAAGGGTAAGTTTAACCCAGGTTTAACAGCTAAAATATTAAACGAAGAGATAGGGAGGATATAATGAAAATAGATGATAAGGAACTTTTTCAAAGAAGTAATGAATTACTTGGTAAAAGTGTTATTTTAGAAGGATGGGTAAAGAATCATAGACCTCAAAAAACATTTGGTTTTATAGAGTTTAATGACGGTACATACTTTAGTAATCTTCAGGTTGTATATGACACATCAATTAATGAATTTGATAAGATAAGTCATATACATATTGGTAGTACTATAAGAGTAGAGGGAATAGTTTCATTAAGTGAAGGAGCAAACCAAGACTTTGAAGTCAAAGCTACTAACATTGTTGTTTTAGGCTCTTGTCCTGAGGATTATCCCTTACAACCTAAAAGACACTCTATGGAATTTCTAAGAGAACAAGCATACCTAAGACCTAGGAGTAATGTATTTAATGCAGTATTTAGAATAAGAAGTGTAGCTTCCTTTAGTATACATGAATACTTTCAAAGTAAAGGATATGTTTATTTTCATGCTCCTTTAATTACAGCATCTGATTGTGAAGGAGCTGGAGAGATGTTCCAAGTAACTACGTTACCCCATATTAAAGATGAAAAAGAAGACTATAGTAAAGACTTCTTTGGTAAGAAGACATCTTTAACAGTAAGTGGACAATTACAAGCTGAGACATTTGCAACAGCATTTAAAAAAACCTATACTTTTGGACCTACTTTTAGAGCAGAGAATTCTAATACTAAAACACATGCATCTGAGTTCTGGATGATAGAGCCTGAGGTAGCATTTTGTGATTTAGAAGGTATTATGGATATAGAAGAAGAAATGCTTAAATATATAGTTAAAGATGTATTAAAGAAGTGCCCTTTAGAAATAGACTTTTGTGATAAGTTTGTAGAAAAAGGTTTAAAAGATAAACTTAATAAATTATTAAACAGTAAGTTTACTAGAATAGACCATAAAGATGTTATAGACATTCTTAATAAAGCTAATGTTTCATGGGTATTTAAACCTTCATATGATGAAGATATCGCTAAGGAACACGAGAAGTATATTACTGAGTATTTTAATGGACCTGTTTTTATTAAAAACTGGCCCAAAGATATAAAAGCATTCTATATGAAATTAAATAGTGATAATAAAACAGTAGCTGCAGTTGATTTAGAAGTTCCTGGTGCAGGTGAATTAATGGGAGGTTCTCAAAGAGAAGAAGACTATGATAAGTTAATTAAACGTATGGAAGAGATGAATGTATCAAAAGAAGAACTATGGTGGTATACTAATTTAAGAAAATATGGTACATGTGAACATTCTGGATTTGGTATGGGATTTGAAAGATTAATTATGTATTTAACAGGTATGGATAATATAAGAGATGTTATTCCTTATCCAAGAACACCAAAAACTTGTGAGTTTTAGAAAGGAATTATAAGTTATATGAAAACATTAAATATAATAGATATTAATAAATATATAGATAAGGATATATTAGTAGATGCAGTAGTAGATAATATACGAAGCCTTGCTTATGTTATATTCATAATACTAAGAGATAGTAGTGGTAAAGTTCAAGTTACCATAGAAAAGTCTGATGAAAACATGCTAGATATATTAAAAACATTAGAGTATTTAACATGTGAAAGTACTGTTAAGATAAAAGGTAAAGTTCAAGTAAATGAACATGTAAAGCTAGGTGGATATGAAATAATACCTACAAGTATAGAAGTAACTAGTCTAAGCGATAATGAGCTACCAATAGATATTAAGAATAAAGATAATGCATTTAGAGAAACTAGACTTGACTATAGATTTCTAGATCTAAGAAGAAGTGATAATAATTTATTTTTTAAGTGTCAAACATTTATAGAATCTAAAATGAGAGAGTACTGGATAAATAATAATTATATGGAGATACATACTCCTAAGATTAGTTCTAAAGCGGCAGAAAGTGGAGCAGAAGAATTCAAACTTGATTACTTTGGAGAAACTGCAGTTCTTAGTCAATCTCCTCAATTTTATAAACAAATGGCTATATCTTCTGGATTTGAAAAAGTATTTGAAATAGGAACAGTTTATAGAGCAGAAAACTCTCATACTTCTTATCATGCTTGTGAAATAGAGATGATAGACTCTGAAATAGGATATATTGATTCTTATGAAGAAGTAATGGATGAAGAAGAAAAGATGATTAAGTATTTTATGACCTCCCTTAAAGAAAAGTATGGTGATAAGATAAAAAATGAATTTAATACTGAAGTAAGTGATGTAACAGAAAATTTTCCTAGAATAAACTTCTATGATGCAAAAAATATTATTAAAGATAAGTATAATTATATATCTATTACTAAGGAAGACTTTGATAGACATGATGAAGAACTTATTTGTTCTTATGCAAAAAATGAGTATAATAGTGATTTCGTATTTATTACTAATTATCCATATAGTGCTAGAAGTTTCTATATAATGAAAGATAAAGATGGAATTACTCAATCATTTGATTTACTTTTTAAAGGCTTAGAAATAACTTCTGGAGGACAAAGAGAACACAGATATGATGTTCTTAAAAAACAAATAGTTGAAAAAGGTATAGATCCTTCAGTACTAGACTTCTATATAGAATTCTTTAAGTATGGTTGTGCTCCTCATGGAGGTTATGGTTTAGGTATGGCTAGACTAATGATGAAAATTTTTAATATAGATAATGTTAGAGAAGCAACATTTTTATATAGAGGACCTACTAGGTTGAGGCCATAAAATGAATAAAGAATTATATTTTAAAAAGGAAATATCCTATATATTAAATGATAGATTGAAAGAAAATCTTATTAAAATGATAAACTTATTACCTGATTATTTCTTCATAGTACCAGCATCTTCTACTGGTAAGTATCATCCTTCGTTTACTTTAGGAGAAAATGGACTTGTAAAGCATACTAAAGTAGCTGTTAGAATAGCTAAAGAATTACTTGATAATGAAACCTTTGGAGAGTTTTATACACATGATGAAAAAGATTTATTACTTATGAGTCTTTTAGTTCATGATGGACTTAAAAGTGGACTAGAGAAAAGTGAGTATACCCTAGTTAATCATCCTATTTTAATAGGAGAATATTTACTTAGTAATAAAGAACTATTTACTTTATCAAATGATGAAATTAAATTTATAGTAGATGCTACTAAAACACATATGGGACCATGGGTAAATGATTATAAAGGTAATAAAGTTTTAGATAAACCTATAACTAAATACCAAAGATTTGTCCATATGTGTGATTACCTAGCTAGTAGAAAGTTTTTAAATGTTGATTTTGATGGAATAGATATTAAAGAATAAAATAGTAATTATACCTAATTTATATATCCTACTTTTTTATATATTTATAAGATTATATAAAAAGAATATAGGTAAGTACTTTTGTATATTAGTTTATAAAAAAACATCAGTTATTAATAACTGATGCTCATATCATACTAAATAATTAGTAATTCATAAAAATTGATACTTTATTAATACTTATTCACATTTTGTATTAAATCATAGTATTTTGAATTTCTGTTATTTTATCAGTAGATATTTTAGTAATCTCTGAGATGAAATTAATATCTAAGTCCTTTTTTAGCATTTCCTTTATATCTTCTTCTTTACCGATTGATATTCCTTCTTCTTTACCGATTGATATTCCTTC
>JAVVTI010000038.1:0-8231 GCA_036653735.1 Bacilli bacterium
AAATGAAAGAAAAGAAAAATGTAATATTAACAGTCTTACTTATAATAATTGGAGTCCTATTTGTATCAGGAATAGGCTTATTCGCATATAATAGATATTTTAAAAAGGATAATGAAAACTCAAATAAAACTGATAAGGGAAAGTTATCATATATAACAAGCTATAAAAATATAGATAACATGTATGGTAAATATTTCATTGTTGACAATAACCCCCATTTAGGAATAATTGATATCAACGGAGAAATAATAGAAGACACTATGTATAATGATATTGTTTATTTAAGTGATGGATACTATGTAACCATATTAGATGGTATTTACAAACTAAAAAGAAATGGTAAACTAGTTGCAGATCTATATACCACAAAAGAAATAAAAGCATTCAAAGATCCAAATGATAATAATGCTCCATATATAGTTATAGATTTAGAAAAATGTACTGAAAAAGATGGAAAATCATTACTAAATGTTAGTATAGAACCTCTAGAAGGTACACAAAGAAGAGCTGCTTATGAAGAAAAAGACTCTAAAAATCAAACTACTTACGTTAGTATTATATATGATAGTAGTAATGGTAAAGTAATAAAAGAAATAAACGGTATTATTTATATAGAAAATAAAAAGAATAAAGACATTAAATATTATTCTAGTTATTCAACATCTGGAGGATATGTAAATTATGAATTCCTTGATAAAGACTTCAAATCTATTATGAACACTCCAAACAATAAATATATGTTCTTCAGTGATGAATGTGAAAAATCATTACTTGATAGTCATATTAATGTGAAAAAAAATAAAAGAGGCTATTATGATTTAGAGCTTAATAAAGAAATATTACCAGCAGTTTATGATGATGTATTAGCAACTAATTCAGACAAAAGCATCTTTCTAGTTACAAGTGGTAAAAAAACATACTTAGTAAATAATAAAAATGAAATAATATTAGATAATAATTATGACTTTATAGATATATTTAAAAACAACTTCATAACAATAAAAGACTACAAAGTAGAAATACTTGATGAAAAACTAAATAAATTAGATAAACTTACTTATCAATTAAACAAAGATGTATTATTTGATAATACTCGTTTTGCTGAACAAGAATTCTTATGTGGAGAAACAATGAAATATTCAAATTTAATTGATACTGTATCACCAAATATATATAAACTATCAACAACAGAAGGAATAATTAATTTAATATCTTGGAACAACCAAGCTATAGAGGCACTACCAGATAAAACAGTTGCTGGTCATCTATATAATGAAAAAAAACATTTTAACTTTATCGCAAAACCTAAAGATAAAATAATAAATGAAATAAATATATATAACTTAAATAAAGATTTAATATATTCAATTAAAAATTTAGCTATTGATAGCAGTTCAAAAAATTTTAACTTAAGAGCAAATATATTTAAAAATGTAATAGTATTTGAGTATAATTTATCGGATTCATATGAAACTAAAAATCTATATTATGATTTAGACACTAAAAAAGTTATAACAAAAAAACAATATGATTCAAAAAAAGAGATAAAACAAATAGAAAATACAAATCTAAGTTACAGCATAGAAGATAATCCTAAAAATAAGGAACTTAAAAAAATATCTATATATAAAGATAAAAAACTAATAGGCACATTAAAGGATGACTGCTATGGATTATATATTTCTCACATAGAAGAAAAAAGAAGTGACAAATTTATAATAGCAGAAAACGAAAAACATAATACTGATTATCTTTATAAAGTTAATTAAATAAAAGATGAAGAAAGAAGGAAAAATGAAAGAAAAGAAAAATGTAATATTAACAGTCTTACTTATAATAATTGGAGTTCTGTTTGTATCAGGAATAGGCTTATTCGCATACTCAAAATATTTTAAAAAGGATAATGAAAACTCAAATAATGACGGTAAGATTAAACTAACATATATATCAAGCTATAAAAAAATAGATAATATGTATGACAAGTATTTCGTTGTAAGTAATAATTCTTCTATAGGAATAATAGATATTGATGGAAAGATAATAGAAGATATAAAATATAAAGATATTATTTATTTAAGTGATGGTTACTATATAACATTATTAGATAATGTAAAAACACTTAAAAGAAATGGTAAACTAGTTGCTGATCTACACAATGTAAAAGAAACAAAAGCATACAAAGATACAAGCGACACCAAATCACCTTACATAGTTGTGCAAATGCGTGAAGATTTTAATACTAAATTTGATAAAAGTACTTTAAGCATAGAAAAAGCAGATGAAAACTTAATGCTGTTAAAAGTTCTAATAGGTGAGAATAAAGAAAACATTAGTACATATGAAACAGTTATATATGATAAAACAACTGGAAAAATAATTAAGACTCTAGAAGGAAAAGTAGAGCCTATTAAAGAAATGAGCTCAATTGTAAAATATAAAAATATTCTACAAAGCTCATCATACTTTAGTAATTATACATATTTAGATAGAGACTTTAATGAAATTAAAAACAAATCAAATGAAAGACTAATATTTAATATTGCTCAGTGTGATGGTTCTTTAAAAGATGCAGATATAAATACTAAAACTAAAAAATATGGATATTATAATGTAGAAAAAGGAGTAGAAGTATTACCAGCAATCTATGATAAAATTACAAGTACTAATACAACCAAAACTTTATTTTCATACATTGAAAATGGTAAATATGGAGTTGTTAATGATAAAAATGAAATAGTTATTAAACCAACAAATGAACTTATAGAAATTGTTAATAATTATATAATAAAAGTTAATAACTATAATGTAGAAGTTCTTGATAATAATTTTAATCCCATATATAAATATGAAATAGATAAAAATAAAGAACTTGTTTCCTTAGTACCATCTATGTGTGGAAACAGACATAATTATACTAATTATATGAAAATAAACCCACTAGGGAATAACATATTAAACATCTCTACAAAGCTTGGATTAAAAACATTAATATTTTGGGATAACTCTAAAATAGATGAACTAACAAATAATAATTATATAGATAATATTCATGACTCTGAAAAAGATATATACATGGTAGCCATTCCAACTATAAAAGATAATTCTATTATAGATTATAAAATATATAATAGTAATAAAGAATTACTTTTTACATTTAATAATCTAAATATAAAAATAAAAGAACTAGATTATGGTGACATTACTCTTAATATGGAAGACAACTATATAACAGCATCATATATATCTAATAATAAAGATATAACTAAATATTATAATGTTAAAACTAATACTGTGCTAGATAAAAAAGAAGAATCCGTAGTAGAAACATATTCAATTAATAAAAACTTATCATATAAAATAGAGCCAAATAAAACAAATGCAAACCAAAGTAAAATAACTCTATATAACAATAATAAGATAGTGGGTTCTCTAAATGAAAATAGTTATTATGTAACATCTTCATGTGATAAATATATTATTACTAAAGATAAAACAAGTACTAATAACTTTCTGCATAAGATAGAAAAAAAGTAAAACAACAAAATAAATAAAAGACCATTAGAGTGAGCCTAATGATCTTTTTTTATTGAAATAACAGCAACATTATGGTACTATATAACACGCAGGAGACATTATGGATAAAGAAGTAATAGATAGTTTAAAACAAATAATTAGTGGTTATGATATAGAAAAAGGATTGAATTATAATAAAAATTGTATAGAACTTATAGAAACAACTAAAAACAATAATATAACATCATACCTATTTAATATAGAATCTCAACATACTTATAAATACTATGATGTTCAAATAAAAATTGTAGATAATCATATATATGGATTAAGTTGTACTTGTCCACAATATCAAGCATATAGAAGTTGTAAGCATATAGCGGCTTGTGCTATAAAATACTCATCATTAATATTTAATAAAGAAGAAGTAATAAAAAATTCTACATTTACATTAAAATCAAATGATTTTATTTCTTATCTAAAATCAAATGAAACAATAAAAAAAGAACTTAATCTAGAAATATCTTTTACTACAAGCAATAATTACTACCATGGTATATACCTAGAATATGACCTTAAAATAGGTGATGAAAGACTATATAAAATAAACTCTAAACTATCATCATTTATAAGTGCATACACAAGTGAAAGCCCATATATATTAAATATAGGTGCTAAACTACAATATAATAATAAAGATAATTATTTTAATGAAATAAATGAAAAAATAATAAATATATTTATAAGAAATAGATCTTACTTTTCATCATATAATGGTAATTTTATAGATGAAGACATATTAAGAGAACTACTAGAACTACTAGAAGATAAACCATTTAAATTTAATAATATTAAGATAAATAAAATACATAAAGGACTTCCTAGTAATATAAACTTTACTAAAGATAAAGATGATAAATACTTATTATCATTTGATTTTATTAAAGATATTAAATGGATTTCTAATAATAGTGAATATATCTTTATATATGATAGTATATATAAACTTAATAAAGAAGAAATAAAACTAATAATATTCTTATTAACAAATAAATACTATAACTGCAAAATAGAAAAAGATGAACTACCTAATTTCTCATCTTCACTTTTACCTGTTATTAGAAATAATATAGTAATAGATAAAAGTGTAGACATCATACTACCAGATAAACCACAAGTACAATTATATTTTGATCTTCAACAAACAAAAATAGTATGCAATCCAAAGTTTATATATAATGATATATCCCTATATT
Organism: Bacilli bacterium; assembly: GCA_036653735.1. Taxonomy (GTDB): domain Bacteria; phylum Bacillota_I; class Bacilli_A; order RF39; family UBA660; genus CAVCAD01. Next base: position 4,770 of record JAVVTI010000038.1, read on the forward strand.
TATATGAAGAAAATAGTTTAATACTTAGAGATACATCATATGAAAACTCTATTGTAGAAGAACTACTTAAATATGATTTTGTATTAATAAATAAAGTACTAGTACTTACTAGTATTGATAAAATAGGCTCTTTTATAGAGTTTACTCTAGAAAAACTATCCTCTAAATATAAGATATTTACATCTAAAAAAATAGATAATATGAAGCCTAGGAAGACAGCTATATCATCATCCTTTTCTATAGGAAAAGATAATATAATGAAATATGACTTCTCACTAGGAGATGTATCTCCTAGTGAAATAGATAAGATACTAAACGATCTTAAAGATAAAAAGAAATACTATAAACTTAAAAATGGATCTATTATTAAACTAGAAGATAATGAAAACCTAATAGAATTTAACTCACTAATAGATGATATGTCACTATCCAAAAAAGACCTAACATCTTCTAGTGGTGTTATACCTAAATATAGAGCTATATATTTAGATAGCCTAAAGGATACTAAATACTCTATAATAAAAACTAATAACTTATTTGATAACTTTATAGAAACATTTAAAAAATATAAAGATATTTCTATTTCCTTTACTCCTAAGGAATCTAAAATACTAAGAGACTACCAAAAAGAAGCAGTAAAATGGTTGTATAATATATATAAAACAGGTCTAGGTGGAGTATTAGCAGATGAAATGGGACTAGGTAAATCAATAGAAAGTTTATACTTTATAAAAGAAGTATTAAAAGAAGATACAAATGCTAAATTCCTAATAGTATGTCCTAAATCCTTAGTATATAACTGGGAAAATGAAATACAAAAATTCACTAAAAACATAACATACAAAACACTAAGTGATAATAAAATAAATAGAAGAAGTTTCCTTGAAAACATAAAACTACTTAATAAAACTTCTATTTTAATAACAACATATGCCATGTTAAGAGAAGACATAGAGTACTATAAGAACATCTCTTTTGCAGCAATGTTTATAGATGAAGCACAAAATATAAAGAACCCTAATGCATTAATAACTGAATCAGTTAAAGAAATAAATGCAAAAACTAAATACGCTCTAACAGGTACACCCGTAGAAAACTCATGCGTAGAACTATGGAGTATATTTGACTATGCTATGCCAGGATTTCTAGCATCACAAAAATCTTTTGAAAGAAAATATAAAGTAAAAGAATTTGATGAAGAAACAAATGAACTACTAAGTAACCTAAATACCCTAGTAAGGCCATTTATTCTAAGAAGAAAGAAAAAAGATGTACTAAAAGACTTACCTCTTAAACAAGAAAACAATATATTTATAGACCTAAATGAGTCACAAAAGAAACTATACGCAGTAGAAATTAAAAGAGCAAATAAACAACTAGATGAAATCATAGAGGAAGGTGGCGTATCTAAAGCAAGATTCTTAATACTAAAACTACTAACCAAACTAAGACAACTATGTATAGACCCTAGAATATTATTTGAAAACTATGATGGTGGAAGTACTAAGATGGATGAACTAATAAAAATAGTAAAAGAACTCATAGAAAATGAACATAAAATACTACTATTCTCATCATATAAAACAGCTCTTAATTTAGTAAAAGAAGAATTTGATAAAGAATCAATTACTTACTATACAATAGATGGAAGTGTATCAGCTAAAAAAAGAATGGAAATGGCCACTTCATTTAATAAAGATAATACAAATGTATTTTTAATAATGCTTAAATCAGGTGGAACAGGACTTAACCTTGTAGGAGCAGACACTGTTATTCATTTAGATATGTGGTGGAATCCACAAGCAGAAAACCAAGCAACAGATAGAGCACATAGAATAGGACAAAAAAATAATGTACAAGTAATTAAACTAATATGTAAAGGAACTATAGAAGAAAAAATACTAAAACTACAAGAAAAGAAAAAAGTACTTAGTGATAAACTTCTAGAGTCAGATCAAGCTAAAGAAAACCTATTATCTTCATTAACAGAAAAAGATATTAAGAATCTCTTATCCTATGAAAATAATAATGACTAGTTTCAATTTCTAATCTTAATAATTTAATAAAAACCTAAAACAATGATTAAAAAGCAAAATTATGGTAAAATATAGATTAAAAGAAGGTACAATATGAAATGTGTATTAATGAATAAAACCATAGAAGTTTTAGTTGCTGAATATGATGCTGAATTGTTTTTATTTAGTAAAATTTATCAGCTAACAAATATTGATTATGCACCATTACATATAAAATCTGCTTACCAAAAAGCCAAAAATATAAGTACGGAGTTAAGTCAGTGGTTCAATGATAGAGGAATCCCCTTTATAAGAGATGACCTAGATTTATTACTTACTAAACTTAATGTTACAACTGCTAAAGAATTGTTAGATAAAGCCTTTGGATTATCATTATCAGATCAATATTGGATAAAACCATATGAAAGCACTGTTCAGTATAAAGATATTAATTTCTTTGAACGTAAATTTAATTCTGCAGATTTTACTAATGCTACCTTTTCTAATTCAAATGATTACAGCACTAAAATTAGTTTAATTTCACCTAACAATACAACCGATGGTAGATTAAAGAAAACCTGGATTATTAAGCAAAATAAAAGATATTTATTAAAAGGTGGTTTTAAAAATGAAGTAATGCAGCCTTTTAATGAAGTACTCGCAACTATGATTTGTGAGAAATTAAGCTTTTATCATACAAAATATATACTAGATATTGTATCAAACAAAATAGTATCTAAGTGTGAATGTTTTGTTAATAAAGATACAGAGCTAGTAACAGCCTACCAAATACTACATAATAATTGTGATAAAAAGAATGCCTATGAAGAATATATAAAAATACTAGAAAATCATAGTATTAAAAACGTTAGAAAAAAACTAGAAGATATGTTTATTTTAGATTATATTATTATGAATGAAGATAGACATTTAAATAACTTTGGCATCATTAGAGATGTAAACACACTAGAGTGGTTAGATGTAGCTCCTATTTTTGATAATGGACAATCATTAAATATTTTAGATTATAATGATGAAGAAGTTATAATTAATGGTCAAGGTAGATTTTTCTATAATATAGATTCTTTTGATAGAATTATAGAAAACATTCAAGATATAAAAAGATATGACTTATCCAAGCTAGATGGAATTGTTGATGAGTTTGATAATCTATTACATAAATATACTAATATAACTCATATGACTGATAGAAGAATTAATAAAATCTGTACATTATTATACAGTAGAATTAACACACTAAAAAAGATAATTGATAAAATAAATAAGTAAAAAGCCTTTATTTATTACTTTATAAACTAAATATTTAATATTGACTTAGTTACTATATAAAGAAATATATTATTATAAATTAACTACGATTAATTTTTTTAGTAGTAACTATTCACGGGCAAATTTAAGTTGCATCATAAAACACTGTTAGTTAGTT
>JAVVTI010000039.1:0-8193 GCA_036653735.1 Bacilli bacterium
CTAGAGCCGCCGGTAGGCGGTCGCGACCCTTTAAATTTAGCCTTATGATCTTATAAGACCTTATAAACTTAACTGTGTCAAAATAATAAAATTAGTTAATATGTATAATATATAATATTTGATATTGGAGGAATGTTATGAAACAAAGAGTTATTAGTGCTATAGTAGTACTTGCTATATTTATACCACTTATTATAATAGGAGGGTATCCTTTTATAGTAGGTATTTCTATAGTAGGTATTTTAGGTTTTAAAGAGTTAATAGATCTTAGAGTAAAGGATAAAGGTCTTCCATTATTAATGAGAATTCTTAGTACATTATGTTTTCTTGTTATAGTATTATCTAGTATTAAGAGTGATTCTCTTAGTTATGTAGTAGATTTTAGATATTTTGTGGGTATTATTTTTATAATATTATGTCCTTTAGTATTTTATCATGATAATAAGAAGTATAATATTAATGATGCTTTATATATATTAGGAAGTGTATTCTTTTTAGGAATAGCGTTTAATTATTTAATTATGTTAAGAAACTTTAGTTTAAATTATATAGTTTTTTTACTTCTTATTACTATTATAACAGATACATTTGCACAAATTACTGGTATGCTTATAGGTAAGCATAAGTTAGCACCTTCTGTATCTCCTAAGAAGACTATAGAAGGTTTAATAGGAGGTAGTTTATTTGGAACATTTGTATCATCTTGTTTCTATATAACTATTTTTGATTATACTGGTAATATATTTATTTTAGTATTTATAGTATTAATGCTTACTTTAATAGGTCAATTAGGAGATTTAGTATTTTCATCTATTAAGAGGTATTATGGTGTTAAAGACTATTCTAATATTATGCCTGGTCATGGGGGAGTACTTGATAGACTAGATAGTATATTATTTGTTCTTCTAGCATTTAGTTTTATTATAGGGGTTTTATAGAAGAAAGGAAAGATTATTATGAACTTTATATTTACATTACTTATATTATTATTTATATTAGGATTTATAGTACTTATTCATGAACTTGGGCATTTTCTAATGGCTAAGAGGTGTGGAGTATATGTTGAGGAGTTTTCTTTAGGTATGGGTCCTAAGTTATTTTCTTATAAAAATAAGAAGAAAGAAAATGCATCTACTATTACTTTAAGAGCATTTCCAATTGGTGGATATGTTGCTATGGCTAATAGTGAAAATGATGGGTTTAAAATTAAGAAGAATCAAGTTCTAGAGAATAAGTCTTTTATTAATAAATTATTAGTACTCTTAATGGGTATAATATTTAATTTTATATTAGCTATTGTTTTACTATTCTTAAATGGTCTTATATATGGTAGTCCTGATAATAGTCCATATGTTGGTGATATTCTTGATAAGAGTGCAGTAGATGTTGCTGGATTTGAAAAGGGAGACTTAATTAAGTCTGTTAATAATAAAAAAGTATCATCATGGGATGATGTTTTGCTAAAGATAAATATTATAAAAGGTAAAAATAGTTATAGTTTTGATGTACTTAAGACTTCTGGTAAGACAGAAACTTATAATGTAGTTCCTACTATTACTAAGGATAAGGATGGTAAAGAAACTAAAACTTTTGGGTTTAGCATATCTAGTAAAAAGGAGTATGGGTTTATAAATGCTATTAAATATTCATTTAAGAGTGTTGGTAATATAACTAAGAGTTTATTTGTTATTATTGGTAATTTATTTACAGGTGGTATTTCTGTTAGTAATCTAAGTGGACCTGTTGGAGTATTCTCTGTTGTAGATCAATTAAAAGCACAAGGATTAGAAGCAATAATATACCTACTAGCGTACTTAAGTTTAAATGTAGGAATTATTAATTTAATACCTATTCCTGTATTTGATGGTGGTAGAATACTTATTACTGCTATAGAAGAAGTAAGACATAAAAAATTAAGTGATAAATTCTCCAGCATTCTTAATATGATAGGGTTTGGAATACTAATTATACTGATGGTGTTTGTAACTCTTAGTGATGTATTAAAATTACTTTTTTAAGTAATTTTTTTAATGAAAATAATTATGAAAATTATACTTTAACATGTTATAATTAAGAAGCGGCAATGTAAGAATTTATAAAGATGATTATGGAAATATTAAAGTAAATGTGATGCTAATTAATCATGATTTATGTGGCGAATATAATGAGTGGTGGAATTTAGTAGAATGAAAAAGAGTAATGTAAAATGTAGTGTTAAGCCTTGCTTTAATGAAGAATAAATTAATTTTTGATAAAGTAACTAGATTAGAAATGTAAGGTAAAAAATATTTATATTGGAAAGACAATAGTATAGATATTGAATATAAGTAATTTTAGAAAGGAGGGAACATAATGAATCAAGTTGAAAATACATATACTGATGATAATTTTGAAGATATAAGACATATTGATCAATATGGAAATGATTACTGGGAAGCAAGAGAATTACAAAAAGTTTTACAATATGTTGAATGGAGAAAATTTAGTAATGTAATTGATAAAGCAAAAATTTCTTGCAATAATAGTAATATTGATGAATCTGAACAGTTTGTCGAGGTCGCCAAACCGATAAAAGGTGGAAATGGAAATATACAAAATGTAAAAGATTACCATTTAACAAGATATGCATGTTACTTAATTGTTCAAAATGGAGATTCAAGGAAAGAAGTAGTAGCTCTTGGACAAACTTATTTTGCAATTCAAACTAGAAAGCAAGAAATAACAGAACAAGAATATGATTCGCTTTCTGAAGATGAAAGGAGATTCTATCAGAGAAATTTAACTAGAAGAGGAAATTATATACTTCAAAAAATAGCATCAAAAGCTGGTGTTAAAAATATGGCTGAATTTCATAATAGTGGATATAAAGGATTATATAATGGAGAAACTGCTGATGATATCTTTAAGAGAAAGAAGCTTCGTTATAGAGAAGATATTTTAGACAATATGAATGAGGATGAGTTGGTTGCAAATTTATTTAGAATAAATCAAACAAAACAAAAATTGATTAGAGATAATATTAAAGGTGAAAAAGAAGCGAAAAATGCACACTTTGAAGTAGGACAAAAGGTAAGAAAAGCAATTGCAGATATCGGAGGAACTATGCCTGAAAAAATGATAACACCAAAAAAGAGTTTAAAAGAACTTGAGAAATCAAAGAAGAATTTAATGAGTAAATGTTAAATTTGCGGATGAAGATATTTGGTTAACCTAAAATCACATTGCTTTATTATATAAAACTATACAACAAAATATTAGTTTACATATTCAAGGTATTTATAAAAACAATGAATTGCAAAAAAATTCAACTAACAAGAATTTCTTGTTAGTTCAAAAGAAGGAATTAGAAATATAGATCATTATAATTTAGATATGATAATTGCATTAGGGTATCGTGTGCAATCTGATGTAGCCATTAGATTTAGAATATGGGCAACTACTAGGCTTCATGAATATATTGAAAAAGGTTTTACTATGGATGATGATAGACTAAAACAAGGTGGTAATCGTTACTTTAAAGAATTGTTACAAAGAATTGGAGATATTCTTCTAGTGAAAGAAATTTTTATCGATAAGTTACAGATATATATGCAACAAGTATTGATTATGATCCTAGAAAATAAATAACTAAAGATTTTTTTGCTACAGTCCAAAACAAAATGCATTATGCTATTCATGAACATACTGTTGCAGAATTAATTTAGAAAGAACTAATAATGAAAAACCATATGTAGGAATGATAAATTTTAAAGGAGATTATGTTATAATAGATGATGTTAGAATTGCTAAAAATTACTTATCAGAAAATGAACTGGTGAAATTAAACTTATTAGTATCTGGTTATCTAGATTATGCAGAATTACAGGCACTCGAATTAAAATCTATGAAAATGCAAGATGGGAATGATTTTTTAGATAAACAAATTATTAATATATAAAAAACTTACTTATTGGAAATGGTAAAATATCACATGAAGAAGCAATTAAAAAAGCAGAAAAAGAATTCAATATTTATCGTGAAAGAGAAATGAAAGAATTACAAAGTGACTTTGATTTGTTAATGAAATCACTACCAAATAATTAAAGTGAAAAGGAGGATTTTAAAATGAAACTAATATCTAATATACTAAAAATAGTAATTATAATATTAGCCTTACTAGGTTTGTCTAACGTATTAAAAAATGAAATCGTATTAATTCTGATCATTATATTAAACGTTATTATTATACCTTTAGAGTTTCTAATGTATAAAAAAATTAAAAAATAAGGAAATATAGTCAAAAAGGAGGCAATAATCATGGCAAAAAATATGTATCAAAAAAGAGAAGAGAGAAAAAATAAGCCAGTAGAAGAAGCAAAAGTAACTACGACAAATATAAATTGGGATAGTGGCATTTAAAGACAAACTGTGTCAATCCCTTATTAAATAAGGTTTTATTCAAAATGTATTATTACATATTTTGATAATAGAGTAAAAATATGATACGGAGGTTAGGGTATTGAACGGTAGCTTATATGATGAATATTTAGATTTAATAAGTAGCAAAACGATTCCAAAATTTTTACCAAAATATTTAAATGTACCCAGTTTAATTAGACTCAAATATATTGGATATTTTTGCGGAATGGACTATGCATCAAAAGATGTGTATAATTTTAAAGAGAAAATTTTAAGATATGATCATTCCCTTAGTGTTGCACTGTTGACATGGAAATTTACTCATGACAAAAAGGCAACTATAGCCGGATTGTTTCATGATATTGCAACGCCATGCTTTTCACATGTGATTGATTATATGAATAAAGATTATGAAAATCAAGAAAGTACAGAAGAGTATACAAAAGATGTTATCATCAATGATATAGAACTTGTAGAATTTTTATTAAAAGATAATATTTTTATTGAAGATATCATTAATTTTAAAGAGTATAGTATTGCTGATAATAAAAGACCGAAGTTATGTGCTGATAGATTAGACGGAATAATATTAACAGGAATTGCGTGGACTAAGACAATTGACAAAAAAGATATAATTGAGATAATGTCAGATTTAGATGTTTATGAAAATGAGTTCGGAGAAAAAGAATTAGGTTTTAAAACAGCTAGTATTGCTTTAAATATTTTGTATACTAGTAATGAAATTGATAAATATTGCCACTCGAATGAAGATAAATATATGATGGAGTTATTGGCAGAAATCACAAAAATAAGTATTGATATAGGAATAATTAAATATGAGGAACTCTATTATGCAGATGAGAACTGTATAATAAATAAGATTAAAAATAGTAAAATAAAAGAAATGGAAAATTTATTAGATAAATTTGAAAATATAAAAAAGAAAGATATACCTATTATTAAGCTTGCAAATATTAAAAAAAGAGACTTAAATCCATTGGTTGATGGAATTAGATTAAATGAAGTAATAAAAATAGGAGTACAGTAATGAATTTAAATGAAATATATGAAAAAGAAAAAATAATCAATTCATATTTTAGTCAAAAATATGATTACAAATCTAGAGAAATATTTTATAAGCAAGTTTTGGAACTAATATGTGAATTAAGTGAATTAGCATATGAAACAAAATGTTTTAAATATTGGAAAAACGAAGAACAAAGCAGCGCAGATATTACGATACCTGAATTTGCTGATTGCTTGATGATTACGCTTTGTTTTTGTGACTTGGCAAATATTAAAAAAATAAAATTAGAAGAAATAGAAGAAAAAAATATTGTTAATTTATTTATAGAAATAAATAAATTAACATCAAATTTAACTATTAATTTAAATCAAGATATTTTATTAAAAATAGTATCGTATTTAATAGCCATTTCAAAACAATTAAATTATACAGATGATGAGCTAAATAAATATTGTTTTGAAAAAATGAATAAAACTTTATTAATGATTAGTACTAAATGAATAAATAAAAAGGAGGTAACAATTATGGCAAAAAATATGTATCAAAAAAGAGAAGAAAGACAAGCAATTAAAGCTAATAATACTGAAGATGTAAGTGCTATCAAAACCAATATCAACTGCTTGATTACAATTAATTGAAACCCCTCGCAAACCATTATAAATAAAGGACTTGCGAAGAATTAGATCTTGCATATATATTGAAATAAACACCTAAAAACTCTCAAAAACACAAAAATATATCAATTTTAGCTATTTTTATGGTAGGAATTGATAAGGTGGTTACACGTTTGACCCCCTTTAAAAAATAACGAATTTTAAGTCACTAATAATTAATTAAAAACAAGAAAGGAGTGGAACTATGAAAAATAAAGTTAGTACAGTAATAAATGTACAAGAAAATAGAATAGGGATTTTAAGAGTTAATAATATAGATTATATTTCTTTAACAGATTTAGCAAAATATCAAAATCCTGAAGATCCATCTTTTGTGATAAAAGATTGGGTTAGAAGAATAAAAACTATTGAGTATATTGGACTTTGGGAAAAGCTAAATAATCCGGGCTTTAATTTGGGGGAATTACACCAAATTAAAAACGAATATAGTACAAGTAGATTTTATATGTCGGTTAATCAATGGGTAAAAAGAGTAAATGCAATTGGTATTAAAGCGAGCGCTGGCAGATATAGTACAGGAACATTTGCACATCCTGATATAGCATTTGAATTTGCTAGTTGGATAAGCCCAGAATTTAAACTATATTTGATAACAGAATTTGAAAGATTAAAGAAAAATGAATCATATCAAAATAAGGTAGAATGGTCAGTAAGACGAATGTTAGCCAGTACAAATTATAGGGTGCATACTGATGCAATTAAAGAAAATATTGTCCCTGTTTTAACAGAAAAACAAAAGAAATTTGTATATTCAAGTGAAGCAGATGTTTTGAATATTGCATTATTTGGTATGACGGCAAAAGACTGGCGAGATAACAATCCAGAATTAGAAGGGAACATTAGAGATCATGCTTCTATATTGCAATTAGTTGTTTTAATTAATTTAGAGAATTTAAACGCAAATATGATTGAAGACAATATTTCACAGAAAAACAGATTAGAAAAATTAAATCAAATTGCGAGAAAACAATTAACTACTTTAAATTCTAATGATGTGAAAAAAATTGAAGAATATGATAAAAGTAACAATAAAACAATCGAGAGTTAGAACAATTAAAATAATATATATAATATAATAAATGTTGAAATGCTTAAATTATATTTAAATATAGGAAAAACAATTATGGAAATGGGGAGAGGAAAATGGAAATTAAAGTAATAACAATTTGTGGAAGTATGAGATATTCGAAAGAAATGATGAAAATATCTGAAGAATTAGAGATAAAAAATAGTTATGCAGTTATACAATGTGTCTATAATATAGACGGATTAAATTATGAAGGAGTAGATGCTAGTATTTTAGATAAAATTCATAAAAAGAAAATTGATATAAGTGATGCTATTTATGTTGTCAATATTGATGGATATATTGGAAATGGCACAAAAAACGAAATTGAATATGCAATTAATAACGGAAAAGAAGTAATATATCATGAAACAATAAAATAATTATTTTAATTAAGGTAAAAAGGAGGCAATAATTATGGTAAAAAATATATATCAAAAAAGAAAAGAACGTAAAGAACAAAAAGAAAATAATGAAAATAATTGGGTTAATAAAATCGTAATCAACCGCCTGATTACGATTATTTGACACCTCTAACAAAAGCCTTATAAATAAAGGACTTGCATTAAATTGTTTTTTACATCTTATATTAAAAAAGTATTAAAGATGCATATTTTTATAAAATTTGCTTAAATTAAGTTATTTTTAGGGCGAAATTAGTAAGGTGATTAAGAATTTGACACCCCTCTAAAAAAATTGAAAGGAGATGAAACCAATGAATAAAGAAAAACTTCAAATAACTAACCATGATTTTATAATTTATAAAGAGGATTCTGGAAATGTTAAAGTGAATGTTATGCTAATTAATCACGATTTATGGCTGACACAGGATTTAATAGCCGAATTATTTGGTACAGCAAGAAGCACAATAACCGATCATATAAATAATATATTTAAAAGTGGAGAACTTGAAGAAAACACTTCTGTCGGAATTTCCGACCAAAGTACTGGTGGAAGAAAAGCAAAGCTGTATAATTTAGATGTTATTATTGCAGTTGGTTATAGAGTAAATTCAAAAAAGGCAACGA
>JAVVTI010000040.1:0-7853 GCA_036653735.1 Bacilli bacterium
TAATACTAACTAGCAATGAAGAACCACCATAGCTAAGGAATGGGAGCGTAACACCTGCTGCCCTTTATTTGGGGAACTATTTAAAAGGTTGTAAATAATTAAGGGAACTTTTTTAGTACATAAATAATTGCTACAAACCAATAAACTCTATATAATCAAAATAAATTTTTATTTCTTTATTTTCACTTATAGTTATTTTTTTGACTAACCTACTTATTACATTATTTGTTGGACTATCCATACCCATAAATTTAATGACTGACTTTTTACATTCATTATAATCACTTTTTGGTAATGTATTATTTATTTTATTTAAATTTTTATTTAATACTTCTTTCCTATTTTCAAGTATTTTAATTTTAGATGCATAATCTTTATACAATTTTTTAAATCCTATTTCATCTATAACTTCATTAACTTTATCTTTATATAGATTATTGATAATAGTATCATAAGAGGCTATTTCACGCACTATTTTACTAAGTTCTGTATTTATTTCATCAGTTGTATCATTTGTAATATTATTTGCTTTTTTTATTAATTCATCACATTCATAATTATTAAGAAATTCTTCAGCCTTATTTCTAATAATTTTTAATAAGTCTTTCTCAAGATAATTATAGTTTAATCTGTGCTGCGTGCATACTCCATATTTTCCTTTTTTACGATATAAATTACATTGCGTGAAGTGTGATTTGTCTTTTTTATTAGTTTTCTCTGAAATACTTATTGTAGATCCACATTCAGCACATTTTAATAATCCTGTAAATAAATACTTTTGTTCTTTTCCTCTAGTAAATTTACTTCTTTTACTAACTAATAATTGAACTTTATCAAAATCTTCTTTACAAATAATTGCTTCATGAGTGTTAGCTACTATGATTTTTTCATCATTATCTAATTTTTTGGTTTTTTTAGAATTATAACTTAATTTTGTATATGTATGTTGTACCATATTCCCTATATACATTTGACTTGATAAAATATTTCTAACAGTTGAATGTTTCCATATTCCAAACCCTTCATTTTCAGTAACAAGTTTTCCTCTTGATTCATTTTTATGAACAATAGGTATTGGAATTTTCATATCTGTTAGTTTCTTACAAATAATATTTGGCCCATACCCTTCAAGAGCTAATTCATATATCATTTTAACTATAGGAACTACTTTTGTATCTGGAATTAAGTGATGTCTATCATTTGAATCTTTTATGTATCCATAGCATGGAAATGAACCTATGTATTTTCCGTTTTCTTGTTTGGTTTTTAGGGAACTTTTAACTTTTTTAGATATATCTCTTAAATACAAATCATTAACACTTAGTCTTACGCCAAGCATTGTATCCCCTATTTCAGAATCATAAGAATCATTTATAGCAATATATCTAATTCCTTTTTCTAAAAAAAATTGTTCAATATATTCACCAGTTTTATATATTTCTCTTCCTAATCTTGAAAGATCTTTTGTTATTACACAATTTATTTTTTTTAAGTTTATATCATTAAGCATTCTCATAAATGCCGGTCTATCAAAATTACCTCCTGAAAATCCATCATCTATATATTCTTCTATAATTTTTAAACCTTGAAATTTAGCAAATGAACTAATTATCATTCTTTGACTTGATATTGAACTACTTTCATCAGTTTTATTATCATCTGCTAGAGACAATCTCATATAGCTAGCACATTTACATATTTTACTCATCGTTTTATTTTCTCCTTTTAATCAGTTACAAGTCTCCATATTTAATGTTTTAAAAATTGTAGTATATTTAAAAATTATGGAGCGTGTATTTAATTATTATTTATATAAAAATATATGTAATTAAAAAAGAATAATGATTTACTCATTATTCTAGTGTTATTAATTTTTCTTAATCAAATAATGTAATAACGTGGAATGGAGCAAATCTCTTTCCAAGTTCATTCTGTGCTAGAAATAAAATTTCGTGTGTATCATCAATTAATACTGAAAAAGCCGAACTATTTTCATTTAATTTTTCTTGAATTCTATCAACTTTAAGTTGTTTTCTATTTTCGGAATTAATAGAAATAGTATATATCCTATTTTCTTTTTTAAAAAAAGGTGCATGAATGTCTAGCCATTTATCTTTCTCAATTGCTTGTTCATTATATAGACACGAACTTAATATAAACAGTTCAACATTATTATCCTTACTGATTTCTAATAATCTTTGAATGGCTGTAGTAATTGGTCTTTTATTAAAATATGTTCCAGGAACATTATTTTTAATATTGATTCTTTCACCAAATCTGTAATCGGCTATTACCCCATCCATATCAACAAATATAAATATTTTCTCTGCTGATATCTCTTTTGCTTTATTTTTTATTTCATCTAAAATATACATTATTATTATTCCTTCCATAATCATTTTAATGTTTGTTTTCAAATTTATCAAAAAGATGTCAATAAGCCACATAAATTTTTAGCCATCTAGAATTTTAACTTAATAAATTTATTTTTTTATATAGTTTTTCTTACTATCACTTCAAACAACTTAAATTGATTATATATTATTATGAATATATAATCAATAAAAATTATAATTCAATTATTTTTAATGCTCTTTATATATATAAGATACATGTCTTCTAATAGACTTTTTAAGGTTATTCCTTTATCCTCATAATAAGTTGTTATTTTATAATATGTATCCATATTACTTTTTTCTTTCTTAATACTATTACTCATGATAACCTCCCTTTATTAAATCTATGAGATAATAAATAATAAAAGAATAATGATATTCGCATTATTGCCCAAAACATTAACATTTGAGGTGTGCAATTCAATAGGCATTAAAATCTTGAAAAACGATAGTTATTAATTCCTTAAACAATAAAAAATCTATAAAATTATTGCTTAAAATAATGCTGTTTCCGTATAACATTTTCCTTCTTCTGCTAATACCCTAATCTTCTCCAAAAGAAGAGTTGATAAATTACTTTGCATAGATAGTGTAGCACCTTATTCTGCAGCATTCATTAAAATAATATTAACGATTCTACCATTAGATAAAATTTTTATGGTTTCATCTGTATAACCAGAAAGACTAATGAATAGTCTTCTATTGAATCCGGATTTAGAAGATACCTTTTCATCAAATACTACTAAATTGCCTTTATCAATAAGTCGTTTTGTCAACTTCTTTTCAACCAAGTAAACCTCATTATGTAGTATAAAACTTCCATCTATTTGTTTCCCAATAATTTTGAAACAATGTCTGGGTTCTAAATTAAACGAATTGAGTAGATCATATAAGTATGTTTCAAATTCAAAACCTCTTTTTTGTTAAGTCTTTTCTTACTACTTCACCTGCACAATAATTATTTAACTCTTTATTCAATTATTCCATTTTCCCAGTTCTTAAAAATCGAAATTATTAATAATTGCAATATCTATATAGAATTTAATTCTGGTAGTTTCTATTCCAGTTTCTTCATCACGAATAACTAGAAAATATGCTTTGTTTTTATCATATTCAATATTTTTAAATACAAATTTTTCTTTAAAAAATCGATTTTTTACTTCTGTATTCTCATAATTTGCAATTATGGTACATTCATCAGATATTCTTGTACTATTTTCATCTTCAAAGTGAAGTAAATATCTACAAGGTTTATTATTTTCATCTATATTATTATCTTGTAAAAATTCTAAATAAGTAATTCCATTGGTTATTCGTGACGAAATGCCACTATAAGTTATACCCACTTTTTTAGATTCCTCATTTCCTCTTGTCGATTTGAAATCTATAACAGGGATTATTATTTCTTGAGGCAGAATACCTCCGTGAATATAATTTATACCACTACCTTGTCTTGCATATATAATGTTTCCTTTTGGAACATTTACAAACCCACTATATTTTCCAAAAATATAATCAAGATTAACTGAAATTATTCCTTCTTCACTTGATGGACAATCAGAATAAGCATATCTTGTTTTTTGTTTTGTACTATTTGTTTCTTTTTTAGTTTTATCAAAATTTTCAAGTTTACTTCTTTTATAAAAGAATCCATGATCTGCAGTAACAAACAAATTAACACCACTAAATGTTATATGTAATGCTCTAACTAGTTTTTCTAATTCATTAATAGCAGTTTCACAAGCATCAAATATTTTGCTTTCATTATGTTCTCCTGTATTATCTACAGTATCATGATAGATATATACTACTTTCTTTCCAGAAAAAAGTTTTTTCCAATCTGCTTTTCCAAGTTCAATCAAATCACTATATTTTATAGCAACAGAATCCGGATTTTCATTTTTTAAAATAGTTTCTCTATCTTTAATTGAAGATGATGACACTCCATCAACTAAAATATCGTCACTATCTTTAACTCTTGATAATTCTTTATTTGGTAATAATGAAGCCATACCTAGTTTTGTATATGAAGGTACTAAACCTAACATATATGATATTTCTGATTTATTACTAAATACTTTTAATTTATTAGATAATTCTTTTGCACATTCATATCTAAATGCATCGGATATTATAACAATGATTCTATCTTTTTTATCATTGTAAGGTTTAACAAAAGTTTTGTAAAATTTATTTTGCATTGTCATTCTATTTAAATCATATTTGCTCATATTCTCAATAGTATCACTCCATTTAATAGAAAGTTCACTAATAAAATCATTAACATATATATTTTCTATTCTATTTTTCAAGTTAAAATATAATTCTTTATCTTCTATATTGTCATAATAATAATATGCTTTTCTATATAAAGTATCTATTTCATAAAATTCATTAGTATATGCTTTAGCAAAAGAATCAATATCAACTATTTTTATTCTATCTTCAAAATCATTAATTTTTTCATGAAATAATATTGCGGTTTTTGTAAAGTTATATTCATTAAAATATGATTCAAACCAATACTTGCCTTCTCTAATATCTAAATACTCTTGGTATTTATCAAATTCTCCAATACCGTTAAATACTTTATCATTGATGTAAGACATTATATACTTATCTATACATCCAAATGCATCACTATTTTTATATTCATCAATATCCATAGATTTAACTAAATCTTCTATTCCAAATTCCTTTTCTGCATCTTGAGATAATCTTTCAAAATATTCTTTTGTAGTTTTATCTCTCATTAATGAATTTATAAATACATATACATTTGTGGATTTATTTTTTAAAATATATTTGCCATATCTTCCAACTTTTTCTATATCTTTTAAGTTAGAAGCAAAATAAGTAAATATTAATGATTTATATACATTAGGAAGTTCTTCATATTTAATAATTGAACTACCAAATGTATGATTAAACATTCCTACAATAAACTCTTCATCTCCAAATTTGAATAGTTCTTCATATCTTTTTGAATCTTCAAAATATAATTTAACAATACTTTTTAATATATCGTCTTCATTAATTGTTTTTAGATTAACTAGAATAGCAGTGATAATTAAATCTATATTATCACTATTTTTATTATCAACATCAAACTCCAAGAAATCAATTTCTCTTTTTTTATTGTTAAAAAACTTATTATATTTCTTTATTACATTTCTTTCATCATTTGTTAAGTTTAGATTTTTAATCTTCATTGTAGTTGAATCGATATTAAGTACATAATCACTATTAGCAGTTTCTAAATCTAGTAAATTATTGTTAATAGAACTAGGTTTATCAAAAGGCAAATAAATTAATATGTTTTTATTCAATACTTCTTTTTCAATATGATACCTAATCCAAAAACTATTATTATTATATTTAATAATTTCCGTATTATCAAATTGTAATTCTGATAATAATTCAGAATATGATTCTTTTGGGTCATACCAAAATACAATCTTTCTAGTTCTTTTTCTTTCAGAATCCCTTGAGAATGGATTATCTAATGTATCATTAAGCAATTCTTTTTCTTTTTCAAACATTATTTATTCTCCTCACTTAATTTTAATATTTCTTTTTCTTCTTCTACAGCTTCTATTAATTCTTTTTCAGTTGGCAAATGTAATTTATATGTAGAGGCAAAAATATTTTTATTATCTTCTGGAAGAGTATACTTTACTACCGTTTTATTATTCAATGTAGAAAGCAATATTCCAACTGTTTTATTTTCATCCTTACTAATAACTTCCCTATCATAATAATTAACATACATTTGCATTTGACCAATATCTTGATGAGTTACTTTACCTATTTTCAAATCTATTATAACAAAACATTTAATTAATCTATTATAAAATACTAAATCAGGATAAAAATGATCTTCTTCTAAGGTGATTCTAACTTGTGAACCAACAAACATAAATCCTTTACCAAGTTCAAGTAAAAATTCTTTCAAATGTTCTAAAATATTTTTTTCTAAATCACTTTCTAAATATCTAGTATTTTCTTTAATATCTAAAAACTCTAAAACAAAAGGATCTTTTACTAAATCTTTACTTGATTTTAACAGCTGACCTTTGCTTGAAAGTTCTAAAACTTTTTTATTATCTGCAGATATTAATAATCTTTCGTATAACAACGATCCTATTTGTCTTTGCAATTCTCTGACACTCCATTTAGAATCAATACATTCATTTATATAAAAATTTCTTTTGTTTTCTTCATCTATTTTAATTATCTCTAGATAATGTGTCCAACTTAATTCGTTCATCACTGATGACTGAATTGGAAATAAAGAGTAGAATTTTCTCATTCTTCTTAAATTAATAATAGAAAACCCTTTTCCAAACTCATTAGTTAGTTTATTTGATAATTTTTCTAATACAGTATTACCATAAGAAGCTCTCTCATCACCTTGTTGTATCTCCATTATAGCTTTACCAATATTCCAATATAAATTAATCATTTCAACATTTATAGTATAATATACTTTATTTCGTGAATTTATTACTAACCTTTTAATATCCTCAAACAATGGATTAATATTTTCTAAACTATTATTTTTCAATAATGACACCTCCTTTAATTATTTAGTATTGCCTAGAATGATTTCTTCTTTATTAGTTTTTGGATTTAGATATGTAAATTTAGCATAATTAACTACTACACCATCATCTAAATCTATATCTATCATTTTATTAGCAACATATGCTATCTTTTCGTAATATTCTTTGACTTCTTGAATTTTGCTATTTAATTCTATCTTTTTCTTTTCCATCTCTTTTTTATCAGTAAGAGATAAATCAGTAGATAACTTATATTCTACATCGGATAATAATTTATCATAGGTTGTTTGAACTTTTGGAATATATTTAGTTCTAATAGAAGCAACTAAATCTTTACTATATCTATGCATATAAATTACACATTTAAAACCGTTTTTCTTACCACTATCAAATAACCAATAAATAGGTCTTTTTTTATATGTTTTAACATGATCATTATAGAAATCATTAACAAAGTATCTTCTAATTGTATCTTCACTTGTTTCAGTTCCTCTTTTACCTAATGTTTCAGCCACATACTCTAAATTTTCATATAATGTTTCTTTTCCATAAACTACTTCTATAAATTTTTTAAATCTTGTTACCATATCATCATTAAAATATGCTTCATCTGTAATAGGAATTATATTATCAGTATCTGCGTTGAATGTTTTATATTTAGATGAATCAAATTCTCCGCCTGCATATATTAGTCCATCTTCATCTAATGAATATCTTCCAAACATACATCCAACTGCATAACTTATTAACGATTTAATTTCTCTTGTTCTATCTGCTTTTCTTATAGTAATATCTTTATCTTCAAGTTCCGGTGTTAATTCATCTTGTAGTCCATAAATATCTATAAATATTCTATTTAGTTCTTCTTCATTCTGTTTTAGTTTATTAAACC
>JAVVTI010000041.1:0-7775 GCA_036653735.1 Bacilli bacterium
GAAGGGCACTAGACATATATAAGTTTATTTGATAGAATTAATTTAGGTGATTTATATGAAGTTAAGTATTATTGTTCCTGTATATAATGAAGAGGGTATTATAAATGAATTTCACAAGGTTCTTAGTGAGGTTTTAGATGATATTAGTTATGAGGTTATTTATATTAATGATGGTTCTATTGATAAGAGTAAAAGAATGTTAGATGAGATATATCTTAATGATAAGAAGCATGTTAAAGTATTATCATTTTCTAGAAATTTTGGTAAGGATGCTGCTATATATGCTGGAATAGTTGAAGCTAGTGGAGAGTATACTTGTTTAATTGATTCTGACTTACAGCAACATCCTAAATATATATTTAGGATGCTAGATTTTTTAGAGCATAATAAAGATTATGATGAAATGTGTATGATACAAGCAGGGACTAAGAAGAGAGGGTTTGCTAAGTTATTTTATAGGCTTATTAGTAAGATGTCTAATATGAAGTTTATAGAGGGTGCTAGTGATTTTAGGATGTTTAATAGGAGTGTTAAATCTGCTGTTTTAAGTTTATCTGAGAAGATAAGGTTTTCTAAGGGTATATTTTCATATATTGGTTTTAATATTTATTATGAGCCTTATAAAGTTAGTAAAAGAACTACTGGCACTAGTAAGTTTAATTTTAAGAATAAATTTAAGTATGCTTTTGAGGGTATAGTTGGTTATAGTACTATGCCTTTAAGGCTTGCTACATATACTGGTATTATTACTAGTTTAAGTGCTTTTATATATCTAGTAGTTACTATAGTTAAAACTCTTGTGTATGGTATTAATACTCCAGGGTATGCATCTATTATTTGTATTGTTTTATTCTTAGGTGGTGTTGAGTTATTATGTACTGGTATACTTGGTGAGTATTTAGCTAAGACTTATATAGAGGTTAAGAATAGACCAGTTTATATATTAAAAGAGAAAAAGGGATTTGATGATAATGTTTTATAAGTTAAAGAAGACTTTTTTAAATAAGAATTTTATTATATTTGGTATTATAGGTCTTCTTAATACTTTAGTATATAATTCTATATATTTACTTAGTTTAATGAAACTACCCTATTTATTAAGTAGTATTATTGCATATATAGTTAGTATGACTTTTTCATTTATTATGAATTGTTACTTTAATTTTAAAGTAAAGCCTACTTTAAAGAAATATATAATGTTTCCTATAAGTGGTATACCTACTCTTATATGTCAAACTATTGGTCTTACTTTCTTTGTAGAGGTTCTTGGTACTCCTCAGAAGTGGTCAGGTTTTATATGTAGTTTAGTTGCTATTCCTATATCTTTTATTATAATGAAGAAGATAATTAAGAAGTAGTTATTATTTAGAACAAAGAAAAAGAGAATTTATTCTCTTTTTCTTTGTATTAATAATAGTACTAAATGAATAATTATCTATATATATTCTTCCCATAGAGGGTATAGAGTTAACTCACTATTAGTTATATCTTTTTCATTTATTATGTAGTTATTAAGTTTTACTCCATCCTTAGTAAGACTCCAGCCTACTATTTTATATTTCTTATTATTTTTTTCACCAGTTAATGTATATGATAGGTCTACTGGGTTATTTGTTAGTACTGTTTCACTATCTTTTATAGAGCCTGTAATATTAGTATATAGAGTTTTATCTACATTATATACTACTTTGTATAGCCATGATGCATAGAGTGTTAATGTGTCTCCTGCTTTTTTACCATTTAAATCTAAATTAAGTAAGTCTTTATCTAATAATTTAGTAGTTAATTTTTTATCTGTATACCATGCATCAAATGATACAGCTTTTGTGTTTGTTGGATCTTCTAGTATTTTAGATAAATCAGAAGACTTATAAGTATTAATGCTTTCATTTTTAGGTGTATTAATAGCATTAGTAGAGTTTAAATCATAGCTTATTTTATATATAGATTCATATGAAGCATAATAAGTTAATTCTTTTGAGCTACTTATTAGATCATTATTACTAACTATAGTACCCTTTAAGTCTTTATTATCATACCAACCTATAAAGTTATAGTTATTTTTAATTGGAGCTACAAGTAATTTTTCATTAGTGTTGCCTGATTCATATGTTGTTTTTAGAAGTTCTACTCCTTTATCCATATATATAACATTATTCATAAACTTCAAATTAGGATATAGAACATTATATGTAGATTCAGTAGTTCCATCCCACTTAATTGTTAGGGAGGATACACCTTTACCTTCATCTTTATAATGAGCACCAACTAGGTAAATAAATCCATTTGTTAGTGAATTATACATATCTGCTGTAACAGGTGAATATGTAGAATTACCTACTTTATACATTACCTTGTTCCAGTCTATAACTGCTGTGCTTGGTGCATATATTTCAAGTGGAATTATGTGAGTATCTGGTTTAAATCCAAAGTAATTAATGGCTTCATTAGAAGCTTGATTAAGTTTACCACTTACATTTATATCATATGTATTAGGTGTAATATATTTAGTATCTACTTTTAGTTCATCTTTTTTTAGGTTGTATGTATCTACTAGCATATCTTTAACACTAGCATATATATAGTCATATTTACTAAATAATGTTAGATCATTATATTCATTATTAAATGAAGTTATCTTATTTATATATGTACTATCTTTATACCAGGATTCAAATTCATATTTATCTTTTAGAGGTGGGACTAGTAATTTCTTAGTATCATTTGCTATAAATGTATCATATGAAACACCATCTAAAGTATTATATGTAACTTTATATTCATATGTAAAAAATGAAGATACATTATAAGTTATTTCATGAGTACTATCCCATTTAATATTTAGGGTTGGTGCAGGTGCTGCAACACTACTATAGCTTGTTGGTATAAGATAAATAAAGCTATTATCAGTTGAAGAATATGTAATGTTTTCAACTGGTTTATAGTAGTCTTTTTTATTAAAAGAGTACTCTACATTACTCCAAGAGACATTAAGGCCTTCTGGTACATAAATTTTAATAGGTATTAAGTGTGTTCCACTTAGAGAATTAGATGCTACTATGCCTTCTTTATCACTTAGTTGTTTACCTGTAACAAGAGCATTATAAGTATTTTTATCATTTATATCTTGTTTATAGGTAATATCTAAGTCTCCCTTACCGATGGTAATACTATTATATGATAGGTTTACTAGTTGCATATTTATGTACTCAAACTTAGCATATAGTGTTGTATCTTCTTTTATAGTAGTATTTATATCAAATTTATTATTTAACTCTTTATCAGTACACCAGAACATAAACTTATATCCTTGTTTAACAGGTTCTGTATTTATAAAGGGAAGTCCTTCATATAATTTTATATTCTTAACTACTCCATCTATATTATAAGAAACAATATTATACTTATTATATTTTAGGTAATAACTTCTTGCATTATTAACAGTTTCTTTTAATATCCACTGTGTATCATATCCTGTTTTATCATATCCTTGCGGATAATCTATATTAAGAAAATCCTTTACTGTGTGCTTAGAAATAAGTACGCCTTTATCATCATAAAAACTTAGTTCATAAGTTTTTATTGCAACAGGTGTTACACTTACTATAGAATTATTTGTATTTTCATCTTCTTTCTTTTCATCATCTTTCTTAGGTAGTGTTTCTTCTGGTAAAACAATAACGGGCTTTTGATCATTATCTTTAAATAGATAAATGCCTCCTATAATAATACCAATAAGTACTAATAAACTTATAGCAAGTATTATAATATTATTAGTAGTTCCATATTTTGCAATTAATTTAGTTGCTTTTTTCTTAAAATCATTCATAAAAAACTCCCTCTCGCAGTAGTATATATCTTTCTACTTCTATTTCATTATAATAAATTTATAAGAAAAAAGCAACTATATGCTGCTAATTTCTATATTTAAGAATAGTTTATATAAGTGTATCTAGTTTTTCATGGTTACATGCATTAGTATCTAAAGAAGAAAATTTATTATTTTTATATAGTATGTATGCTGCTGATGCTATCATAGTAGCATTATCTGTACAGTAGTTTTTATTAGGACATTCAAAGTTTACTTCTAGAGTGTCACACATTTCTTTTAGGGAGGTTCTTATATAGTTATTACATGAAACGCCTCCTGAAATACAAAAGTTCTTTATATTATATTTAATTAGGGCTTTTTTACTTTTACTTACTAGTAGTTTAACAGCTGCTGTTTGAAAGGAACATGCTAGATCTTCTTTATTTATTTGAGTCTTTCTTTGTGTCTCATTATGTACTAGGTTTACTATATGACTTTTTATACCACTATAACTAAAGTTAAGGCTATCATCATCCAGTATATTAGGCATCTTATAAGTAGGTTTTCCTTTAAGAGCTAGAGCTTCTACATTAGGTCCTCCTGGATATGGAATGTTTAGTACTCTTGCTACTTTATCATAGCATTCTCCTATAGCATCATCTAGGGTTTGTCCTAGGTACTCAAAGGTTTTTTCATCTTTCATAAGTATTAGGTCTGTATGTCCTCCACTAATTATTAATGATATTAAGGGGTATACTAAGGTTTTACCTATATTATTAGCACATATATGACCCATCATATGATTAACTTTTATAAATGGTTTATTATATATAAAAGATAGTGTTTTAGCAGCTTCTAGTCCTACTAGTAAACTACCCATTAAACCAGGTGCATAGGTACAAGCTATAGCATCCATATCACTTACTTTCATACTAGCTTTCTTTAGGCATTCATCTATTACTATAGTTATATTTTCTAGGTGCATTCTAGAGGCTATTTCTGGTACTACACCACCATATAGTTTATGCACATCTATTTGTGAGTTTATAATAGTAGATATATCTTCATTACCATTTTTTACTATACTAGCACTTGTTTCATCACAAGAGGATTCTATAGCTAATATATATATATCTTTTCTTTTCATTACATATGCATCTCCTTTTTTATAGTAAGAATGTCTTATATTAATCTCTTTAAAATTAAATTTCTTATAGAGATTAATTGCCTTTATATTAGTAGTATTAACTTCTAGTATAAAAGAGTACTTATTATACTTATTAATTAGATAATTAAATAAGGTACTCATGTATCCTTTATTTCTATTAGAACTAATGGTAAGTACATCCGTTATTTCTATATTATTATCTATTATCCTATAAATAATATAACTAATTATTATATTATTTTCTTCATATATTAGTTTTATATCATATTCATTTAGTTTATCTTCTTTTATCACTTTTGTGCCTCTATTACTTTTATATATGTAGCTTTAGTATTATGAGGTTCACTATAACTAAGTTTACTAGAGTACTCAATTATCTTCATTATATCAAGTTTATTATTTACTACTTCATTATCTTTAATATAAAGAGAAGAGTTACTTGTAAAAAGAGGAGGCAACATTATATTATTATCTTTATCCATTACCATTAGATAAAAACCATTATTATCCTCTATTAATGAAATCTTATTATTAGTAGTTTCATTTGATACTAAGAAACATTCTAAGGATGTAATGGTTTTTATCTTACATGGTAAAAAGACAGCCATTACTTTTGCTATAGTTATGCCTATTCTTATACCTGTAAAACTACCAGGACCACTTACTACTATTATTTCTTCTATATCACTAAACTTAATAAGTTGTTTATCCATTATTTCTTTTATTAAAGGTAATGTAAACTCACTATGACTTTTAATACTTTCTTTTTCTTTAGAAATAATAGTATTTCCTTTAATAAAAGAAATGTTAATTATACTACTATGAGTATCTATGAATAACTTATACATTAAAAATACCTCCGAAAGTTATAAAACTCTTTCACATAAATCTTCATAATCTTCTCCATGAGGAGTAATAATAAATAATCTAGAGTTTTCACTTATTGCTTTTATTCTTATATCTAATCTATTTTTAGGTAGGAGTTTTGGTATTAAATCAGCCCACTCTATAATACAATAACCTTTCTTCTTATAATACTCTGTTATACCTATATCATTGCTAGATGAGTTTAATCTATATACATCCATATGAAATAAAGAACCACCTGGAGAATAGTATTCTTTAATAATATTAAATGTAGGAGAAGTAATATTTTCTTTTATACCCATTGAAAAAGCGAAACCTTTAGCAAAGATAGTTTTACCTGTTCCTAGATCTCCTTCTAGACATATTACCATGTTTGGAAACTTCTCTGATTCTATATTTTGTGCTAGTTCTATTGTTTCATCTTCACTATTTGTTGTTAATTTGTATTCCACTTTTAATCACCTATTAGTATTTTACATTATTTAATAAGAAGTATCAACTCATTTTAGTTATTTTATTATAAAAGTAGGTAAAATACATTATACAACTAGTACTTGTTACTCATAGACTAACATTAGGAGGAAAAGAAGATATGTATTTTGATGAAAGAGAAAATCTTATTAACTATGCTAGTAATGAAACACTTAGTAATAAAGAAGAGATTAATAATATTAATATAGATAATGTAATAATAAATAACTATAGAAGTAATAAACTTAGAAGTCTTGAAGATGGTTTTAATAAAGGTAATATGTTTTATGATCTTTACGAGCCTTATAAGAACTATGACTTTAAGATAGTAGTAAATAATAATAGAGATGAATTACTTCTTAAATTACAACAATTATCTTTTGCAGTTAATGATATAAACTTGTTATTAGATTTATATCCAAGTAATAAAGATATATTAGAAGTATTTAATGATTATAGTAATAAACTTAATAGTATTAAAAATGAATATAATTCTTTATACTCACCTATTAGTGCTACTGATAATAAAAATACAAATCATTTTGATTATGTTAATAATCCTTGGCCTTGGTGTAATGGAGGAATAAATGTTTAAATATGAAAAGATGTTAGCATATCCTATTAATATAAGAAGTAAAGATTTAAAGATGGCTAAGCTACTTATTACTCAGTTAGGTGGTAGTGATGGTGAATTAGGTGCTTCTATTAGATATTTATGTCAAAGGTTTACTATGCCAGATGATAGAGGTAAAGCATTACTTACTGATATAGGATGTGAAGAACTAGGACACTGTGAAATGATTAGTACTATGGTTAATTCACTTTTAGAGAATGCTACTATAGATGAAATAAAGAAAGAAGGATTAAGTTCTTGGTATACATCACATAAGAGAGGAATATATCCTTTTAATCAAGATGGAATACCATTTAATGCAAATGCTATAGCTTGTACTGGAGATGCTTTAACTGATTTACAAGAAGATATGGCAGCTGAAGCTAAAGCTAAAAGTACTTATGAAAACTTAATGACTCTAACTAATGAAAAAGATATATTAGGACCTCTTAACTTTTTAAGACAAAGAGAAGTAGTACACTTTAATAGATTTCAAGAACTATATAATTATTATAAAAATAAGTCCTAAAAAGGACTTATTTTTATTACCTATTAACTTTAGAATGTCTTTTCTTTTTCTTATTCTTTAAGATATTTTCTAACTTTTCTTCATTCTTAATTTGAGTATTAGTAGGTATTATTTCTTCTTTAATAGTATTGTCTATTATAGGAGTACTAGGAACTTCATTCTTATCATTTAATAGATCTGTTAATACTTCTGTTGGAGGTAATATACTAGAACTAAATGTAATAGGAGTATCATCAAATACTTTAGCATATTCTTCTATTTTTTTAAGTTCTTCTTCATGAGGTTTTTTATCTGGAGTTTCTATTTCATATAGTGG
>JAVVTI010000042.1:0-7580 GCA_036653735.1 Bacilli bacterium
TAACATTGAATCAGGAACAATAAGATATTTAAATTATCATAAAACTAATGACTTTTTGTAGGAAATTTAGTATACTTAAACAAAGGAGATTGTTTAAATGGGATTGTGGGATAAAGAATACATTAAACTATGTAAAAAAATATTAGAAGAAGGAGTAGAAACAGAAAATAGAACTGGGACTAACACTATTAAATTGCCTGCATACTTTCTAGAATTTGATTTGGAAAGAGAATTTCCTGTTTTAACTACTAAACAATTATTTTTTAAAAATGCTATAACTGAAATTCTTTGGATATATCAAGCTCAAAGTAATAATGTACAGTGGCTACAAGAACGTGGTAATAATATTTGGAATGAATGGGAAATTGATGAAGAGGGTAATTGGAAAGCAACTCAAATGATGCCAGATATGAATGGAAATCTAGTTAAAAAAGATATAAATAAAAACTTTGGTAAAGAGTATGCTCATACTATAGGAACTGCTTATGGATGGATAGTTAATAAATTTAATTTAACTGATAATTTAATAAATACCCTTAAAAATAATCCAAAAGATAGAAGAATAATTATGAGTTTGTGGCAAAATGAGTACTTAGATACTGCTGTTTTACCATCTTGTGTATGGTCAACAGAGTGGGATGTTACTAATGACAAATTAAATTTAATGGTTCATCAAAGAAGTTGTGATGTGCCACTTGGTTTACCATTTAATATTACTCAGTATGCAACTCTTCTATCACTTATTGCTCACTGTACTAATTTAAAAGTAGGAAAGATGTACTGGTCAATTAAAGATGCACATATATATGTAAATCAGATTGATGGTATAAAAGAGCAGATAAGAAGAAATGAAGAATTAGAGGACTTGAAAGCTCCAGAGTTATGGATTAATCCTGAGGTAAATGATTTTTATGAAATAGATAATTCTAGAGAATTAAAAGATATTAAAATACTTAATTATAAGCATCATGGAAAACTTGAGTTTCCAATATCACAGTAGGGATAAATAAATATGAAATTAATAATAATAGCGGCTATAGGAAAAAATAATGAATTAGGTTTAAATAATGACTTAATATGGCATTTAAAAGATGATATGAAGTTCTTTAAAGAGACTACTACTAATCATATTATTGCTATGGGTTATAATACATTTAATTCATTACCACACTTATTAAGTAATAGAAAACATATAGTATTTTGTAATAATAATATTAAACCTATTAATGATGTAACTCTTTATAGTGATATTAATAAATTTTTAGATGATTATAAAGATACTAATGAAAGTATATTTATTATAGGAGGAGCATCTATTTATAAGTATTTTATTAGCTTAGCTGATGAACTATATATTACTCACATACATAGTGAAAGTAAAGCTGATGTATTCTTTCCTAGAATTGAAAGTAATAAATATATGCTTAATATAGTTAAACAAGGTGTAGAAAACAATATAGAGTATAAAATAATACATTATATAAAGGAGTAAGCATTGGAAAGTAATTATAATGATGAATTTAATAAGTTAATAAGAACTTTGCCTTTAAAGAGACCAAAGCTTCTTTTACATTCTTGTTGTGGTCCTTGTAGTTCATCTGTTATTGAGAAGGTAAGTAAACATTTTCTAGTAACTATTTATTATTATAATCCTAATATTCATCCTAGAGCAGAATATGAAAAGAGAAAGAAAACTCAACAGAAATTATGTAAAACACTTAATATTGATTTTTTAAATTCAAGATATTCACCTGAGGAGTATTATGTTACAGTAGCTGGGCATGAACAAGATCATGAAGGACAAAGAAGATGTGAGCTTTGTATGTATCAAAGACTTTTAAGGACGGCTATAATAGCACATGAAAATGGTTTTGAGTACTTTGGTACTACTCTTAGTGTGAGTCCTTATAAGAATGCAGCATATATAAATGAAATAGGAAAGAAAATAGAGAATGCTACAGGTATAAAATTTTTAGTTAGTGATTTTAAAAAAGAAAATGGATATTTAAGAAGTATAGAATTATCTAAGAAATATAAATTATATAGACAAAACTATTGTGGATGTGTTTACTCTATGACAGAAGAAAGAGAGATAAAGTAATGAACAATGAAATTCCTAGGCATGTAGCTATTATTTTAGATGGAAATGGAAGATGGGCTGAAAAAAGAGGCCTTTCAAGAAGTATGGGACACTCTTATGGGTTTAAGAATCTTAAAAGTATAGCAGTATACGCATTAAGTAAAGGAATAGAAATACTTAGTGTATATGCTTTTTCGTGTGATAATTTTAAGAGAAGTAAAGAAGAAGTTGATTACTTAATGGATCTCTTTGTTAAAAAGTTTAAAGAGGAAAAAGAATATTTTAATAAAAAAAATGTTAAAGTTGTTTTTTCTGGTGTAAGGGAAAATCTAAGACAAGATGTATATGACTCTATGGAAGAAATAAAAACTTATACTAAAAATAATACTGGTGGAATATTTAATATATGCTTAAACTATAGTTCTCAGTTAGAAATAGTAAATGCATGTAAAGATATAGCAGTAAAATATAAAAATAATGAAATTAATTTAGATGATATTAATGAAAAGAGTTTTAATTCATACTTACACCAAGATCTTTTACCTGTTGATTTTGTTATTAGAACTAGTGGAGAACAGAGACTAAGTAATTTTATGCTTTATCAAATTAGTTATGCTGAGTTTTATTTTCCTGATGTATATTTTCCTGATTTTAATAAGAAGGAATTTGATAAAGCTTTGGATGTATTTAAAAGTAGAAATAGAAGATTTGGAAGTATTAAAAAACAGAATTAAATTCTGTTTTTTAAAAGAATGTTAATATTACAAAAGCTATAGAGCCTAAAACCATTATAAGTAGAAATATCCAAGTAATAATAATTCTAGCAGTTACTTTTGTTTTCTTTTTTATTTGTTTCATTTATACCTCACATACTTAATTATATATTATTATGAATAAAAAAGAAAGATATTTAATATACTTTTGATATGAAGAGAATATTAGATAATAAATATTTTAGATTATTTTTATTACTTATTTCACTAGGTATATTTTTAGGACTAGTTTATTTCTTTTTACTTAGTAAAATGGACAAACTATATATAAAAGATAATCTTAATACTTATTATACTTCTAGTAAAATTATAAACTATAAAGATTTTATATATAATATATTTAATAGTCTTATTATACTTAGTGTTATATGGTGTAGTAGTATTATTATATTATTTGTGCCTATTATATGTTTTATAAATATATTTATAGGCTTTAAAATAAGCTTCTTGTTAATTAACTTAATATATTCTTTTAAACTTAAAGGATTATATTACTTTTTAATTACTCTTTTACCATTATATATATTAAAAGTATTAATTCTTACATTATTTATTATATTAGCATATAAATATAGTTATAAGATATATGCTTATTTTAAAGGGAAAATAAATATAAATATAAAACTATTTGCAGTATCATATTTTAAAATATATATGATATTTATAGTATTATTAGTAGTATATAATATTATAGAATGTTTAGTAATGCCTTATATTTTTAAAATATTTATATAATATATGTTATAATATTTTACAGTGGGAGTTATATTATATGAAAGTAATAGTTGGTATGAGTGGTGGAGTAGATAGTGCTGTTGCAGCTTTTCTTTTATGCAAAGAGGGTTATGAGGTAGAGGGTTTATATATGAAGAATTGGGATTCTTCTTTAAACAATGATTTAGAGGGTATTTCAAGTACTATTTGTTCTCAGGAGCAAGATTACCTGGATGCTAAGAAAGTCTGTGATATGCTTCATATTAAGCTTCATAGAGTAGAATTTATAAAAGAATACTATGAGGATGTATTTTCATATTTTTTATATGAACTTAAGAAAGGAAGAACGCCTAATCCTGATATAATGTGTAATAAGTATATTAAGTTTGATAGGTTTATAGAGTATGCTAAAAAGTTAGGAGCAGAAAAAATAGCAACAGGTCACTATGCTAAACTTATAGATGATAAGTTATATAAAGCTTATGATACTAAGAAGGATCAAACTTACTTCTTATCTTTAGTACCTAAAGGTAAATTTAAAAATTGTTTGTTTCCTTTAGGTAATTTAACTAAAGATAATGTTAGAGAAATAGCTAAGAATAATAATATACCAGTATTTGATAAGAAGGATTCAACTGGTATATGTTTTATAGGAGAAAGAAACTTTCAGAAGTTTATTCAAAACTATATTAAAAAGAATAAAGGTGACATAATAAATATAGAGACTGGTAAAATAATAGGTACTCATGATGGTCTTATGAACTATACTATAGGTCAAAGAAGAAATGTAGGAATATCTGGGTTTCATGAAAGACACTTTGTAGTAGGTAAGGATACATCTAAAAACATATTATATGTAGCATTTAATAATGCAGAAAGTTATTTAACAAGTACTTCTTCATTATGTGAAGACTTTAACTATATAGGTGATAAAAGACCTTTAGAGTGTAGTGCTAAATTTAGGTATAGACAAAAAGATATACCAGTAAAAGTAAAATATATGTCAAATAATGAAGTACTTGTTTCATATGATTCTGTACAAGGTGTAACTCCTGGTCAAGCGTGTGTTCTTTATTTTAATGATGAATGTATAGGAGGAGGCATTACTAAAGAAATATATATGAATAATATTAAAATTTCTTATCTATAATGCTTGACATTATAATGTAAACTAATGTAAAATAGAATTAAGAAGAGTAGGAGAGAAATAAAGAAATGGAAGAATTAAATAAATTAATACAAGAACTAGGTATATCTAAAGTAAAACTTGCTAAATATTTAGGGGTTTCTAGACAAATGATATATAACTATTTAGAATTAGAGACTATAAATAAGTGGCCTAAAGAAAAGAAGCTTCTTCTTTTAAAGCTACTTAATATAAATGATTGTGAAACAGAAACACTACATAATATAAAACTTTCTTCAGATTATCTAGAGGGAGTAGAGAGTAGATTAAATAGGGTAGTAAGTGCTGCTAATACAAGTGATATGTTATTTAACTTAAAAGATCTTAATAAAAAGGAACATGAACTATTAAATAACTTGATATTACTATTAAAAGAAAAATTTAGTGATAATAAGAATGAGAATACTTATAATACATTTTTATACTTATATCATGTACTACAATCAATTGATAATGTACCAGAAATTAGATACTTATTTGGTTACTTATCTAAGAAGACAGGATTTACTAAACCAAATGATTATGTATTTAATGAAACAGCTCAATTTATGTTAGAAAGTATTATATATACAGCATTTAATCTATATAATAATGGAGGAGCAACTCGTTCTAAGCTTCAAGATTCACATGATAGATTTGTTAAAGAAATTGAATATCAAAAAGAAGATCAATTAAGTCGTACACAACAACTTAATACAATAAGAATTCAAGCTTTAAAGGAATTAGGATATACTGAGATTAATAAAGATAATGCTTCTGTAGTATTTAATAAAATAGCAGAAATACAGTCAAGAGGAGTATAAATATATATTATATTTAACTTCCTATAATATATATTATGTTAAGTAATAAGTATTTTTAATAATATAGATGATATAAAGAATAATAATATACCTAATACAATACCTAGTATTAGGCTTTTCTTTTTATTATAACTAATAGCTTCTGGATATATTTGATTAATTGATAAACACATCATTAATCCTGATACATATATAAGAATAATACTTATTATATTATAATTAATAATATCCTTTAGGAATACATAAGTAATAAGTGCTCCTAAACTCTCTGATAATCCTGCTATAAGTGTATATAAAACTATAACTCCCCTCTTCTTACCATAATAAAATAGGGGAATAGCTATAGAAATACCTTCAGGTATATTATGTAGTAGTATGCCAAAAGCAAGTAAAATACCAGTACTTATATTAGTATAAGAAGACATAAATGTAGCTATACCTTCAGGTATATTATGTAATATAATAGCAGTTAATGAAAGGATTCCTAAGCTATATAGATTATTATGAGTACTACATTTATTTATCTTTTTATTTATTAGATTAATAGTTATATATCCTAATAAAAATGAAATAATTATATAAATAATTCCTATAAATAAATTATTATTATTTACTATATATAAAATAGATGTAGGTAATAATTCAAATATACTAATAGATATCATAATACTTAAAGATAAACCTAATGAAAAAGAAATAAACTCCTCTACCCTATTTATCTTAATAAAAATAAATAATGATCCAATACACGTTGAAGCACCTGCTATAAATGTAATTATAAAACTATATATAACACTATTACTCATAGTAAGATTTTACTCTTATATTTGCTATATATTACCATTATTTTTTACTTTTATTAGAGCATTATAAAATATAGGTGGTGATAATTATGGCAAAGCAAACAAAGAGTGCAGCTAGAAATACTAGTAGAAATACTACTGCATCTAGAAATACATCAAGAAATACTTCTACAGCTCGTAAAACAGCATCAAGATGTAAGCATAAATAAAGTTAATATTTATGCAAAAACCAGTATTTAAATACTGGTTTTTTTATAATATATTAACAGGAGTACCTACTGAAACATTATTAAATAGAAACTCTGCACTACTAAGAGGTAAATTAATACAACCATGAGAACCATTATTAATATATACTTCTTTACCAAAAGATGGTCTCCAAGCAGAATCATGAAGTGCAACACCATTATTATTAGTAATAGGCATCCAGTAATCAACATATACTGGATATTTATATCCTTTTAAACTAGCATTTCTTTGTTTACTTCTTATATAATATGTACCAGGTGCTGTATCATTTCTATTTTTCATACCTGTTACAACATCACTTGTAAAGTATATCTCATTATCCTTATAATACCATAGCTTCTGCATACTAATAGATACTATTATATTATTATCCTTCTTAATCGTATTACTTATATCAACATTTATAATTCTCTTTATAATAGATTCATTACCAGCTTTATCTTTAACTTTATAATTAAGAGTATATACACCAATTTCATTAGTATCTACTTTACCACTTACCTCTACTTTACTAGATATATCTCCATCATAATTATCAAATGCTTTATAACCAGGTTCTTTATATGTATCAGATAATATAATACTATAATTACTATCTCCTTTTAATACTATAGTAGGTTTTTTAGTATCTATAGGTAACCATTTAACTTTTAATATAGCATCTTTATTAAATGGCTTAGTAAAGTCAACTTTAATCTTATTAATAAACCATCCATTAAATACATAATCTTTCTTATCATTAACTATAGGTTGTTTAATAATAGTATTCTTTTTAACCTTAATACTCTTTATTACTTGTTTACTATTAGTAATAAACTTAATATAACAAAACTTACTTTGATATACTTTATTAATAGTTAATAAAAGAATAATAATTAAAATTATACTAATAAATATATAATAAACTTTTCTCTTGTTATTAATCACTTCTTACTTTCCTATCTAAGTAAAATTATATCATAAATATCTATA
>JAVVTI010000043.1:0-6916 GCA_036653735.1 Bacilli bacterium
TTATCACCTTCTGTTTTACCAACTCTTGCTTCTTTCCATAAACCATTTTCACTCTTATCAGCAGGTGCAGCGTGTGTAAACATAGTGTCATCTGCTACCGTTTGGATAACACCATTATCTTTTATTATCCTATCATATATTATTGCCTGGTTAGTAAATTCTTTACACTCCGTAACACCAGGTTTACTTTTAAGTTCATAAGAAAGAACTCCTGAATTATTTTTTATAATAACAACTGAACCATAATCATAATCTTTACTATTTCTAGGATCAATTATATTAGGACTTACTAAATTATAATCAACTAGAGTTTGTAACGAAACACACATACCAGTTGTATTAAATTCACTATATACATAAACATTAAAAGAAGGATTATCATGAGCATAAATTTTAGCAGCTGTTAAAAACTTATCTTTTTGTTTTTGATATTCTCTTTCTTGATTAGTTTTTGATAGCGTACTAAAACCAACTATAGTTGTAACTGTTATTGTTAAAACTATAGCCATTACAGCAAGTAATTCAATTAATGTAAAACCCTTTTTCATGACTTTCTCCTTATAGCTACTAAAAATTAATATTGCTTAGAAATATATAAATGCTTTTTAGCTTGTTTACCACAAATAATACATTTACCATCAAAAACTTCATTTTCATCTAAAAGACATCTTGAAGTTAAGCCTAAACTTTCTTTCATTGTCTTCTCACAAGCTTCATCTTCACACCATGGAACTATAAAAAATCCTTGTTTTTCTTTAGATAACGACTCCAAATCTTCTAATAAATCAACATTATATATCATAGAATCCCTTCTTTTTAATGCTTCATTATATAAAGAGTTTTGAATATCATCTAAAAGATTTTTTACAGTACTTTCATAAGAATTAACATTTACATCAATTTTTTCTAAAGTATCTCTTCTAACTATTGAAATAATATTCTTCTCTAAATCTCTTGGTCCTACTTCTATTCTAAGTGGATATCCTCTTACTTCTGCTTCAGCAAATTTAAAACCAGCTGATTTTAAAGACTTATCAACTATGCAAGATATATTACCCTTTTCTAGATTATCTTTTATTTTATCACATTCATCATATACTTTATCATTTATAGGTATTATAGCAACTTTTATTGGTGCTATATTTGGTGGTAAAACTAATCCTCTATCATCACTATGTGTCATTATTACAGCACCTATCATACGTGTTGATACTCCCCAAGATGTTTGAAAAGGATATACATATTTATTATTCTTATCTATATATTTAATATCAAACGCTTTAGCAAATCCATCTCCAAAGTAATGACTAGTACCATTTTGTAGTGCTACTCCATTTTGCATCATAGCTTCTAAAGTATATGTAGAAACTGCCCCTGCAAATTTTTCCTTTTCAGTCTTTCTTCCAATAATAACAGGCAAAGCAAGTATATTTTTTTGAAAATCTTCATATATTTTAAGCATCTTTTTAGTCTCAACAATAGCTTCATCAGCTGTTGCATGCATAGTATGCCCTTCTTGCCATAATATTTCTCTACTTCTTAAAAATGGTCTTGTTGTCTTTTCCCATCTTACTATAGTACACCACTGGTTATAAATAAGTGGTAAATCTTTATAAGAAGATATTCTCTTTTTAAAATGTTCACAAAAAAGTACTTCACTAGTCGGTCTTACTATCATTCTTTGAGGTAATTTCTCATCTCCTCCTTGAGTAACATATGCTACTTCAGGAGCAAAACCTTTAACATGTTCTTTTTCCTTATTAAATAAATCTTCAGGTATAAACATAGGCATTTGTACATTTTGTACTCCCTCTTTTTTAAATTTACCATCTAAAATACTTACTATTTGTTCCCATATAGAATATCCATAAGGTCTTATAATCATACTACCTTTAACAGATGTATAATCTATTAAATCAGCTTTCAAGCATACATCTGTATACCATGAACCAAAATCCACATTTCTTTTAGTAATTTCTTTAACTTCACCATTCATAAGTAATATTTATCCTTTCTTTACTGCTTAAGTGACGCAACGACACAATTTTTTGTACTATCATATTTTAAATAAACTTGAAGTTCATTCATAGACTTATTATCCTTAGGATTTTTTAATATCCCATTATCTGTTTTTATTAATTTATTATTTATTAAATCCTGAACCTTAACAGTAACAGTAGAACTCATATTATAAACATCAATATTATTATTACCATATTCTTCAGCTGCTGATAATATTAAAGTAATAGTTTGATCATATAATATTTGTTTATTTTTACTATATATTTTCATTACATTAGGTACTGCTATACCCATTACTACACCAATTAAAGCTATAACAGCAAGTAATTCAACTATTGTAAAACCTTCTTTTTTCATCCAATCTACCTCATAAAAATTATATCATGCTTAAAGAAAGAAGTAAACTTACTTACCATACTTTTTTCATATTTATTTAAATATTAATTGTTTCATAATGTTTAACTAATTCTTTATCATAAAATGATATCCTACCACTAGGTAAATATAAAGTTCTCTCAATTCCTAAATTATCAATAAATTCTATATTATGAGAAACTACTAACATAGTACCCTTAAAAGTATTAAATGTCTTAGCTATTACTTTCTGAGTAACAGGATCTAAGTGGTTTGTAGGTTCATCTAGTATTAAAAAGTTAGCTCCTTTTAAAGATAATTTTGCAAGAGCAACCCTACATTTCTCACCAGGTGACAAAACAGATACTTTTTTAAATACTTCATCTCCCGTAAATAAAAAACTTCCCAAAGCACTTCTTAAACCACTATTAGATATATTAATATCTTTAAAATTATCAAGTATAGTCTCATCATTATTTAAAAGTTCATGTTCCTGAGCATAATAGCCTATTAAAGTTTTATTACCAATATTAATCTTACCACTATCCTGTTTTAATTGACCTATAATAAGTTTTAATAAAGAAGATTTTCCTACTCCATTTTCCCCTACTACTAAGAACTTTTCTCCTCTAGAGAGTTCAAAAGATAAATTATCAATTATATTCTTTTCACTATTCTTATCATACTTAAACATAAGATTTTCTACCTTTAATGGTATAAAATCTCCCTCATTATTAATAGTCATATTAATATTAGCAACTTTTTGATTAGTAGAAACTATAGTCTTATTACTTATTAATTTATTTAACTTCTTTTCTCTATCTTGAGCCATCTTTTTCCTATTACCTGATGAACCATAATATTTTTCTACTATAACTCTTAATTTATCTTCTTCATGTTTTTCTATTTCACTTTGTCTTATAAGATTCTTTTGTCTTTCCTCATGTAATTTCTTAAAAAATAAATAATTACCATTATATACCTCAGCACTCTTTAAACTCTTATCTATATATAATGTTTTAGTAGTTACTTCATTTAAAAAATCTATATCATGAGATATTATATAAACACTACCTTTATAATTCTTTAAATAGTTTATAACATAATCCTTAGTACTTTTATCTAAATGATTAGTAGGTTCATCTAAAAGAATTACCTCAGGTTTAGAATATAATAGTTTAGCAAAAGCTATTTTAGACTTTTGCCCACCAGAAAGAGTACTTATTTTCTGTTCTATAAGATCATTTGATATATTCATTCCATCAATTATCTTTAAAAGAATATTCTCAGCATTAAAAACCTCCCAATAATCTAATAAAGATAAAGTTTTATCTAATTTTTTATATAAATCAGCTAATTTAGTTTCATTAGTTTCTTTAGATATTTTTTCATACAAAAGAGATAATTGATTTTCTAAATATTCTATAGGTCTTCCTTGTAACAAAA
Source organism: Bacilli bacterium (assembly GCA_036653735.1). GTDB lineage: Bacteria > Bacillota_I > Bacilli_A > RF39 > UBA660 > CAVCAD01. Next base: position 3,823 of record JAVVTI010000043.1, read on the forward strand.
AATCAAATACACTTATATTTAAACTAGGTATTTCATCATCTATTATTTGTGGTAATAATTCTTTTCTAAAGTTACTTTTAAATATAACTTTACCTACATCTGGTTGAATCTTACCCATTATAATATTAAATAATGTTGTTTTACCTGCACCATTAAGTCCCACTATACCAATTTTCTCATCATCATTTATATGTAAATTAATATCATTAAATAATTTATGAGTTGCAAATGAGTGGGATAAATTTATAATATCCATATCTATATAACCCCTTAAAAGATAATAAAGAAATTTCTTTAAATCTTATGTTATTATACACTTATCTTAACTAATAGTACAATTATTTGTTCTAATTTATATTAATATTTATTAGTTTTTAGTTTTTTTCTTATTTAAAGCATATTTACCTTGCAAGTTTAAGTAATTTATTTTATAATTAAATAAAGAATAGGAAGGACATTTGTATGAAGAACTTTGATTTTGAAAATATGCCCATAGTAGAAATTGTTAATGAAGTTATAATAGATGCTGTAAACCAAGGTGCATCTGATATACATTTTGATCCTACTAGTGATGATTTAAAGCTTAGAATAAGAATAGATGGTATTTTATCTGATTATGCTGTTATACCTTCTAAATATAAAAAGAATATGATTAGTCGTATTAAAATGATAGCATCTATGAATATAATGGAAACTAGATTACCACAAGATGGTGCTATTAAAAGATCTATTGATAATAAAATACTTGATCTTCGTGTTTCTTCTTTACCTACTAATAATGGAGAAAAGATAGTTATAAGAATACTTGATTATTCTAAGAGTTATCAAGGTTTAGATAATTTAGGTTTTAGTGAAGAAGCTTTAGAGAAAATTAATAAGATGATTTCAGTACCAAATGGTATTATATTAGTAACAGGAGCTACTGGTACAGGTAAAAGTACTACTGTTTATTCTATATTACAAAAACTTAATACTGAAGATGTTAATATTATAACAGTAGAAGACCCAATAGAAATGGATATAGCAGGTATTAATCAAGTACAAGTACAAAGTGAAATAGGTCTTACCTTTGCTAGTGTACTAAGAAGTGTTTTAAGACAAGATCCTAATATAATTATGATAGGTGAAATAAGAGATGATGAAACTGCTAGAATAGCAGTTAGAGCATCTATTACAGGTCACTTAGTATTATCTACAATACATACTAATAACTCTCTTAATACAATAGAAAGATTAACTGATATGAATGTAGAAAGATACTTACTTAGTAGTGCCTTAACAGGTGTTATATCACAAAAACTAGCTAGAACTCTTTGTTCTTCATGTAAAGAAAAAAGAGCTACTACTCCATATGAAAAACAAGTATTCAAAACTGTACTTAATAAAGATGTACTTGAAATGTATGTACCACATAAAGATGGATGTGAGGCTTGTACCCATGGATATAGAGGTAGACTAGCAGTCTTAGAAGTACTTATAATAAATGATAATATAAAAGAAGCCATAGTAAATACTCAAAGTAAAAAAGAACTACGTAAACTAGTATATACCTCAGATGTAATAACACTACTTCAAGATGGACTACAAAAAGTATTAAAAGGAGAAACATCATTTGAAGAAATATTAAAAATAGTTGACCTAGAAAATGACCTAACTAAATATGAAGATGATAACTTAAAAGAAAACATAAGAATATCTACTTTAAAGAATAATGAAAAAGAAAACTTAGAAGAAATTAATCTCTAAGTTTTCTTTTTATTATTTAATTATTTAATTATTATCTTCTTCTTTAATACCAGTAACTAATTCTAATGCTTTCTTCATCCTAATATCATAAATTATTACATCTTCTCCACCTATTTCATTAAGTAAATCCTCTTTAGATATATCATACTTCTTAATAGATTTATTTATATAATCTTCTATCTCTTTTTCAGTTACTTCAAAATCTTCTTTCCTACTAACCGCATCCATTACTATGCGATAACCAATTCTTTTTCTAGCTTCATCCTTAGTAGAATCTCTTAAGGTATCCATAGTTGTTCCAGTCATAGAAAAATAATTATCTAGTTTAATCCCTTGATGAGATATTTGATGTTCAAACTCTTCTATTATCCTATCAATTTCATCTTCTTCCATTTCCTTAGGTATTTCATATTTACTATCCTGAGATACTTTAGTTAAACATGCTGTAATATATTCATCATCCACTCTTCTTTGTTTACCATTTAAAATAGATTCCTCTATTTCTTTTTCTAATTCTTCCTTACTATGAATATCCTTACCTAAATCTTTAAAGAACTCTTCATTTAATTCAGGTAAAATCTTCTCCTTAATAGCATTTACTTTAACTTTAAATACTGCTTGTTTTCCTTTTAACTCAGGTGCTTGATAATCATCTGGAAAAGTAACTACAACATCTTTCTCTTCATTTACATTAAGCCCTATTAATTGATCCTCAAATCCTGGAATAAAAGATTTAGAGCCAATAATCAAATTATGATTAAGTGCTTTACCACCTTCAAAAGGCACATCATCAATAAATCCCTCAAAATCTATTACAGCAGTATGTCCATTTTTAATAGGTGAATTCTTTATTTCTTTATAATCAGAATATTCATCTAATAAATGATTAAGTTCATGTTCAATTTCTTCTTTACTTACACTAGGCTTTTCTTTCTTAATAGATAAGTTTTTATACTTACCTAATTTAACCTCAGGCATACTAACAAGCAAAAACTCCACTGTTAAAGAATCTTTACTTACTGATTTAATATCAACTCCTGGTCTACATATTGGTTTAATAGTTTCAGGATCATTCATTAACTTATCATATAAAGCTGGAATTGCTTCATCCACAGCATCCATAAATAAACTCTCTATACCAAACTTCTTAATATACATATCCTTAGAAATTTGACCTTTTCTAAAACCATCAACCTTTAAAGTTTTTCTTTTCTTATTAAATATCTTATCTAATATTTCTTGCCACTCTTTAGTTTCTAATGAAACTTCATATTTCTTTCTCATATCTTCTCCCTTGCTCATATATTTTATCATATCTAATTAATAAATGGAAGTCCTATTAATAAAA
>JAVVTI010000044.1:0-6744 GCA_036653735.1 Bacilli bacterium
GCAGAACCTTGAACTTTGCAATAACTTACTATTATTTCATTTAAATCATCAATCTTCTTTTTTCTTTAAAGTTTACATTTTTAATAAAATCTTTAACTACATCAATTATTTCTTCAAAAATTTTTATGTTTTCATAATAATGATGATCAATCAAAAACTTATTGCGTAAACTCTCTCTTTCCCAATCATATTTTATATCTAAAAAATTTATTTTTAATTCTTTAGATTTTACCTTATCATTATCTAAAATCATTTTTAAATATTTTAATTCTCTAGTCGTACAAATATCAATAATATTATTGTAATCACTATAAACATCATATATTTCTTTTAACATCTGCACTTTTGTTATTTTTTTATAATCCTTATACTTTTCTACAATTCGCGTATATTGTTCAAATACATATTCTTTTTTATAATAATTAATTTCATCGTACATTTTCATTTACTACCGACTCCTATTTAATAAAATATTTTTATTACTTTTTCAATAACCAATCTAATACATTCATTTTCCTTATTCCATCATAATCAACTTCCGGATCTAAATCCATAGTTAATATATATTTAGGATAATGATCATTTATATTTCTTAAAGGAGTTAGTTCTCTTTCTAATGTAGCTTTTTCTCTTGTTGTATAAGCAACTTGAAAATAAGTAAATCCTTCTTTATTTTCTGCTACAAAATCAACTTCATTTTCTCCATTCTTACCTATATATATTTTGTATCCTCTTCTTTTAAGTTCTAAATATACTATATTTTCTAATACGTGTCCTACATCTAAATTTTTTCTTCCAAGAAGCGCATATCTCATAGTAACGTCTGTTGCATAATATTTATCACCAGTAGATAAATATTGTTTGCCTTTTATATTATATCTTGATACTTTATTAAATATATAACTTTCCGTTAATGCATCAAGATAATTTTCAACAGTATGAACAGATATTGCTCTTCCATTTGAAGTTAATGTATCTGCTATTTTTTTTACTGACATAGTTGAACCTACACTTGAAAATAAAAATTCTGTTATACTTTTAAGCATTCCCGTGTCTGATATTTTTTTTCTAATAGCAACATCCTTAACTATTATTGTATTAAATATACTTTCCACATAACTATCTATTTCACTTTCATCATCTAATTTAAGTGCATATGGAAAAGAACTATTATTTACATACCTCAAATATAGTTTTTCGTCACCTTCTAAATTTAAATATTCTTTATACTCTTTAAATGACAAAGGTAGCATTTTTATTTCTATATATCTACCTGTTAATAACGTTGCAAGTTCTCCAGATAAAAGATAAGCATTAGAACCTGTTATATATAAATCAACATTTTTCATTATATATAAACCATCAACAGCTTTTTGAAACATATCCACATTTTGTACTTCATCAAGAAATATATAATATTTTTTATTATCAACTATTTTAGTCTTAACATATTTATACAAATCCATATAACCATCAAATGAGTAATCTGGTGATTCTAAATTAATTGATATAATATGCTTATCATCTATACCCTCTTTTTTCAAACCTTCTATGAATAAAGCAAACAACGTTGATTTACCGCATCTTCTTATTCCTGTTACAACTTTTATTAAAGCTTTTTCTTTCCACTTCTTTAATTCATCCAAATATTCTAATCTATTTATCATATATATCACCTCTGTATATATTATACACCAAATATAAAAAGTTTGCAACAAAATGCAAACTTTTAACTTTTTAGACATTTTTTGCAACCTATTATATTTATGTAATTAAAATTTCTTTTAATATTATTAGCAACAGCTCCTGGATCTACACCTCCATGACCTGCATCTAACACTACCCCTTTTAACGCCATAATTAAATCACCTATTACTAGTTTATGTAAATAAATAAATGTTGCTATAAATTTTTATTAACTTCTAAGGATTGTTTAATTAAATATAATACATATTCAATATCATCTTTATTTTTAAGACGCAACCTATAATCACCATTACCACGATGTCCTATTTCACTAACATCTTCAACCAACTCATTAGCATCTTTTAGGCAGCCTTTTTTTACATTTAAATTTATCTTAAGTTCATTTTTAAAAAATTCAATATCTACTATATTAGTTCTATCTTTAAATGCTATATAAAACTTCTTTACCACCATAGTAATGTTTCCTAATTCTAATATCTTATCTCTTAATTCATAATATAATTCTTTTATTACATCATTAGAATAACTAATATGATCATCCTCAGTATAAACAACTATTTCTTTTTGAATATTATTATTCTCTGAATTAAAATTAAATTCTTCTATCTTTAAATTACTTGTTTTTTCAATACAATCAATTTCATAAATATCATCTTTATATTTAACTATTTTTATTAAATCAACAGGAATATTCTTAAAATCTGTTGCATTAATTTGATACGAAGTAAAATCAGGTGATACAAATATTATTCTAGATTGTGTCCAATCAACATCACCTATACGAATATTAGAGTTCATTACTTCATTATACTTTAAAACAAAGTCTGCTTTCCTCTCTAAAAGCAACTTTAAATATGTATATCCCTGATCAACCAAACTATAATTTCTAATATTTTTATACTCTATTATTTTAAATGCTTTTTGTTCTTGATCATAAGCCAATGTATCAATCTTAAAATTTCCAACCGCAAACTCACTTGAAACAAACTTAAGATTTAATATAGTTTCCAAATTTTTATCAAAAAAGCATTGTAATTCCCTCTCTAACTTAAATTCACTTTTTAGAACTACTACAGTCTTATTTTTATCTTTTTTTAAAATCATTTCCTTACTCCTATTAATAATAAATAAAACATATATACTTTTTTCACATTTATTTATCATATACATTGTACTAAACATCTTACGAAAAGTCATTAATTAAGTAACAATTTATAATTTTTTAAATAAAAAATAATAAATATTACAAATAAAAACAACCTTTTAAAAAGGTTATTTTTTTGGAGTTAATATCTTTGTATATTCTTTTTCCTCTTGAAATACATCTTCTAATTGAACTTCTCCATCTAAAAGTTTACCTTTTAAATCTTCAAGCTGTTGTCTTTGTTCTAATAATGATAAACTACCATCTTCTAAATTAGATATATCATCTATATCATCAAATATATCTTCTTCTTCTAAATCTGTTGAACTATCATTAATTAAATTTTCTTTATTAATAGATATCTCTTCAAGTAATTCCTTTAATTTTACTTTTTGTTCAATAACAGATAATCTAGATATAGCTCCCTCAACATTTACAATGATAAGATATCCATTATCATCTACTTCATAACTAATAGAGTTTTCTTCACCATCTTCAATAAAAATTACTGTATTAATATCTCTTTGTATATCCTGTACATTTTTAAGACTCATGAACAATGCATTTAAACCAGTCTGCTTTTTTTGATATCTCTCTATTTCTTCATCACTCATATCTTCTAAAAGATCAATAACACTAAACTGATCAAGTATTGATGATCTTATCTGTTTATATTGTACAGCCTTTTGTGTAGCTAACATAATATTAACTACTGGTATAAAGAAAGATAATAAACTCACCCTCTTTGCCTCAGGATTCATTTGTTGGGCTATCTCATGAAATCGATTTAAATCCATCTTATAACCATTATCAGCTAAGTCTTTAAACATCAATAACACCTGTGAAGATTGTATACCAAAACTTGCAACTACTGTTCCTAACCATATTAATAAAATTCCCATAATAAACTCCTTCTGTGTAATAATAGTTTATAGAATAACATCTTTATATATAGTTGTCAAACATAATAATTAAATATTAATTTAAATTACATTAAATATTCTATACATATTATCATTTACTTATTATTAAGATACTTTGTTTACCCAATAGCTACCATATACCCCGAACCCTCTAAAGCAATAATCAACTCACTTATTGACAATTCTTGCTGGAACTCCAACAGCTGTAGAATCCTCTGGAACATCCTTTAAAACCACAGCATTAGCACCAATCTTACTATTTCTTCCTACTATAATATTGCCTAACACTTTAGCACCACTACCAATAAAAACATTATCACAAATAGTAGGATGTCTCTTTCCTGTTTCCTTGCCCGTTCCGCCTAAGGTAACATCCTGGTATATTGTAACATTATTTCCTATAATACAAGTTTGCCCTATAACCACACCACTACCATGATCTATAAATAAATTTTCACCAATAATAGCCCCTGGATGTATTTCTATACCCGTTCTCTTCTTACATCTCATACACAAAAATCTAGATAAAAATTTATGGTTATTAATATATAAGTAATGAGATAACCTATAATAAATAACAGCTTTAATAGATGGATGTAATAACGCCTCACTACTAGAGACAATACTAGGATCTCTTTCCTTAACAAGTCTTATTTGATTTCTAATATAATTCATATATTTCATTCCTTTTTATAAAGTATGATATATAATAAAAATGTTATTTACTTATTTTATTAACAAGTACTAAGGCAAATCAATTATTACTTTTAACAATAAACTATACAAATAAAATATATAAACTACATATATATACATTAAAAGCATAATATATGTATAAAAACATAAAAAAATAAAGAACTATATTCTTTATTTACTTTTGAGTTAACTTTATACTTGTTTCATTCTCTTTACCATCTCTTATATATTTAACTTTTATAGTATCACCAGGCTTATATTTATATAAATTATATCTTAACTGAGCCACATTCCCAGTATCATGTTCATTTAATTTAACAATAACATCACCTTTTCTTAAATTAGCTTTATAAGCTGGTCCATCTTTTTCACTAACAACTACTACTATACCCTTAGTTATACTAGGATTTAATTTAATATCATGACTCATAAGAGCATAAGTTTGATTTACATCAACCATTTCAATACCTATATAAGGTCTAATAATCTTCTTACCAGAAGTAATAGTATTAGCATAATCAAGTGCATCCTCTATAGGAATAGCAAATCCAATACCTTCAATAGAAGATTCAACTATTTTCAAAGAATTAATTCCTATAACTTCTCCATTAACATTACAAAGAGGCCCACCACTATTACCAGGATTTATTGCAGCATCAGTTTGCATAACATTCATTATCCAATCTTCTGAATAAGAATTCTGTACACTTACAGATACAAGTCTATTTTTTCCACTCAAAATTCCTCTAGTAACAGTACCTGCAAAATTAGTATCAATAGGAGTTCCTATAGTAAATACCGTATCACCAACTCTTGCTCCTTCAGCAGTACTTAAAACTGCTATTTTCTTAATTTCTCCATCTTTAACTTTTAAAACAGCAATATCAGCATATTCATCAGATCCAACTAACTCAGCTGTTACTTCTCTTTTATCAGATAATATAAGTTTAATTTCTTTACTATCAGCTATAACATGATGATTAGTCATTATAAGAATACTTCCTTTTTCCTTCTTATACGCAAACCCTGTTCCTGTACCTATTACCTTCCCTGAATTAATAGACTCAACTACCACAACAGAGTCAACTATATTAGATACTCCTTCTGCTATACCTTTATCAGTTAAAGTTACATTATTTCTATTAACAGTTTCTGTTACAGTATTAGGATATCTATTAATAATAGTATATGTAGCACCTGCTCCAACCATTATACTAAGAACAATAACCAATATATAATTAATTTTATTTTTCATACACATTCTCCTTTTCTTCATACATTATATTTTTATAATTTTCACTAAAACCCATTTCCATAAGAATTCTATCTATCTTTATACTTTTAAGTTTAGAAGATAATATATCTATTTCATATATAATTTCATTCATCATCATCTTAAAATCATCTTTAGTTAACATATTCTTAAGTATAATAATCAGTGCAAAAATATCGTTTTTACCATCTACATACTCATTATCAACCTTACCAATCCCCAAAAGACTATGATACTTAGTATCCTTAATACTTTTCTGAGTATAATGATTAAATAATATATCTTCATGAGCACAAAGATTTCTATAATTAGATAATATAGATAAATAATTACTAAAACTATCACTATCTATTCCATATATATCAGATATACTTCTCTTATCTTCTTCTTTTAGTATACTAAAAAGTTCACTCATAATACCAAAACTTAAAACTTTAACCCCTACCCACAAAGGAACATATCCATAATTATTAATATAATGACTAGTTGCCTCATGTTGTCTACCATTAATTCTTATTTGTCTCTTCATCTTCCTAATAAGATCATTAATCTGCTTATGCTTACTCTTATCAAAGTTTCTAGGATTAAGATAATCTTGTTCTTTATAACCATAATTCTTACTTATATTATAACTAAATATTGATTTATAATTATTTTCAACTATCAATATATTCTTAAAAATAATATTCCTAAATTGTCTATCAAACTGAAACAAACTATAAAGTTCATCAAAAGTAGTACCTGGTATAAACTTTTTTTCATTACCATAAATCATAAAAACATGTCTATAGCCATTCAAAAAAAAATAATTTTCTCTTAAAAGTGTTACTTTAGTATAATTCTCATCATTAATAACTAAACCTTTACTTCTTAATATATCAACTTGTTCATCAATAGTTTTAAAAACTTTATCCATACCCATTAAAAAATCACCTACCATAAAATTATATCATGTATCAGTTAAAAAATATATGAAGTTTTTACTATTTATACATAAAAAA
>JAVVTI010000045.1:0-6297 GCA_036653735.1 Bacilli bacterium
GATTATTCATCATTTGTCGAAACTAATCCTAATTTATCTAATAAATCTAGCATCTCATTTGATGTATTACGCCTCATTTCAATATTAGGTATGCTATCAAAAAAAGTTGTTCTAGCTTCATATTCAAAGTTACTAACTTCTTCATTAGTAAGAGCACATCTATTTAATATAATCTTCTTATTCTTATATTCTTCAAATATTCTTGAATTCCTCTTAAGCATTTTATTAACTTTAATTACACCAGGATCCATTAAATATAAGACATCATTACATATAGCACTGTCCTGATACTCATTCAAATCCACTAGTACAATATTTGCTTCATTCTGAGTCAATAATACTTTTGGAAAATCTAAAGCAGTAGTAGAAATCATATCTTTATCATCAAAGTATATAAAGTCTCTTTTATCTATCTCTATAGCTTTTACAAGTAAGTTAGCAGACAATATCTTCTTCATCATATAGATAAATGAAGTAGCACCCGCATGGTCATTAAGATTTTTAACTCCTATTACTTGTTTAGTAATAATATTACCACCACTAGACGATTGAATTATTGTTTGTGACTCTAAATTTTGTATATGAGCAACATCTCTATACTGATTAGGATGTTCATATAAATATTTTACACCCTCCAAATTTCTAGTAAAGTTATATATTCCTACTGAAACTAACTTAGACAAATAAGCATTATTAATAATACTTTGATCATTATCTAATAAGATAATTAACTTACTTACATCAAATGAAATAGATAATTTTTGTATAGTATTTATATTTTGATAATCAACTACTGCTGTTATATCAAGTATCATTTTATTAAAATAAAAATTATCAAATGTACTTATAAGTTCATCTACTTCAAATTCACCTTCTAATGATTTAATAACTTCTACATCAAGTCCTTTTAACATATCAGTATATTTATTTGATATTATTACATTCATTTAATTCACCTCATCCAAGTGATAATACATAGTATTAGTTTCTCCATTTATAGGTATTGTAAACTTAGTATCAATAAAAGGAAGTTCTATTATAATAAACGCAGTTACTTTATAATGTGCTGTATTATCTTCACCATGTGCTACTTTTTGTACACAATATCCTCCAGTTTTATAATCTTCTGCAACTGTACCAAATTCCTTATTATTACAAATTGACTTCTTAAGTCCTATACCATTATAACCTACTTTTTTAAGATATAACCATATATCTGCCTCTGTAGAACCATCTGATTTTATAAGAGAATCATCTACAGTACCCTTAGCATTTCTATACCCTTCATCATATTCTATTTTATTTAGTATATAATTTTTAATTTTAAAAGCTTTTGTATAGTTAATAGATACAGCTAAGAACCCAGAAAAAAGTAGTATAAATAACACTACTATAGTCATTAACCATCCTCCACCTATTGATTCTCTCATACTTATTTACTCTTTCCTTATTTCTGATTATCTACTATAATTATTACTTATCAACTTTGCAGCATTTCCATTCTCCAGCTCCTTCATAATCTATACAATCATTTCCAGTCCCTTTGTTACTTGCATGATACTCAGGACCATATGTCTGACAAGTTTTATCAACAATACTCCTTTGTATCATAGGCCAAACAAATGCATAAAATAATCCAGCTATTGCAGCTATTGCAACAACAGTTATAACTGTCATGTTTAACTCTCCTGTAGCTTCTTTCATAATTACCCTCCTTATCTACATATTCTTATTATATAGTCTTTCTTTTTATTAATCAAGTCTAAAATTAAAAATTTAACATTTGCATTACAGCTAATAAAAGTAAAACCATTACACCAATTCCAGTAGAAGACAACATAAACATAGTTTTCTTTTCCATCTTAGATAATCTATCTTTATATTTCATTTCTCTACTTTTAGCTTGTAAAGATGATATAGTTTTAGAAAACATAATTAATTGTTCTTGTTTTCTACCCTGATCTCCAAGTCCTAATCTATAAAGTAATCTCATCATTCTCATTGAATCTCTTACTGGGTATTTCTTAGCAAAATTCATATATGGATCTATAGATGAATCTCCAGAATCAATTGAATCAATAAGTTCCACTAATCCTGACTTAAATATAGCAGGAGAATCCTCTAAGCTCTTAGTTATTGCAACAGGCACTGTATAGTGCTGAATTAATATCTCTAAGCTCTTTAAATAGTATGGTAGTAACATATCTATTTCATGCAAATGCTTTCTATAGTAAGCTTGTAAGCTTGAATACCCACTTTTAAATATAAAGAACGATACTGCAAAAGCAAGTATAAGATTAATATAAGTAAAGTTAGTAACAAATACTAGTATTAAAAGAATAAAAACTATAAATGAATTTTGTATTCTCTTAGAAAATAGTTTATTAGGTTCTGCAGTCTCCCCATATTTAGCTCTTACTAAGAAATCATAGTCTTCTTCTTTTAGTTTTAAAAATAATACACTATTATCATTTACAAACTTATTAGTACTTATAAAACCATTTGCTACACAAAACCATATAACTAAAACACCAACAATTATTATTTCTATTCCTTGCATTATTCCGCCCCCACATTCTCATAGTAGTATTTTTCTCCATTAAGTAAGAAAAATGAATTTACTAGAATTACTAAATGTAAAAGTATTTGTACATACCATAGTTCAATTAGTTTAACATATGCTGGAGCACCAAGTAAATATTGTATTAACATAATAAGTAAATATAAAGACAATCCAAAAGTAAGAAATTGCTTATGAAAGTTCTCTCTATCAAGCCTATCTCTATATACACTTTCTACAAGCATATCTATATCCTGACTCATATTTTCTAGTGCTTCTCCAGAATCTTTAGATCCTTCCTTAGTTATTTGAAGAAATAACTGATGCATATTTCTCATTACATAGTAATCATACTTACTATTCATATAGTTTATAGATTCTTCTATATTACCTTTTTCATAAGATATATCTATCATCTCTCTAATATCACTTAACATAGGATCTTCTAGTACTCCAGAATCTCTTACACCCTCTAATGCTTTTACAAAAGACTTAGTAGTATTAAACTCCATTATAACGTTAGTAGTATATACTTGTACTTGTTCAAATACAAATTCATTATATACTTTTTTACATCTTAAGAATGCTAAATAAGGTATAAACATAATAGCTATAACAGCATACATAATAGCTATAATTATACTATAAAAATATAAGTATGATACTACTCCAGCAAAACCAGCAAATAAAATTACTTGAAGCAAATATTGTTTAGGAGTATATTCCTTACCTAATTCTTTAGTTTTCTCTCTAACAAGTTTAAAAGAAAATGGAGCATACTTTTCATATGTTGTACCTACAGTTTTAGAAAAGAATTCATATATACTATTTCCAGATCTTCTTCTATATGAAATTAAGAATATTACTAAAAGTGCTACTAAAACTATTTCTATCATATTTACCTCCTATAAATCTAATGATTCTATATTATCTTCTTGTATAAATGTATTTTCTGGTATATCAACATTTTGTATACTTAGATACTCTCTTAAGTATTTAGTTGGATTCTTATATATTTCTTTACCACTTGAAAGTTTTCTATAAAGTACGTTTGTTTTTGCTTCATTATTATCATCTACATAGAACTCACATACCTCTATTATTTCTCTTTGAAACCTTCCTCTTTCCTTAGACATATATCCTTTTACATGTACACCTAACTGTATATATCTATGTATACTTTTTAAGAACTGATCAATATCTAAGTTACTTTCAAGAAGTGAGTACATACGCATAGGTATAGAAGCTGCTTTATCTGAATGTATAGTAGATATAATATTATGTCCAGAAGAAATTGAGTTTCTTACAGCCATAACAGCTTCAGCACTTCTTACCTCGGAAAGTAAAATCCATTTAGGATTTTGTCTCATACAAGTAACAAGTACATCTGAGTATGAAGCTATATTATTTGTTTTCATAGCTACTATATCTCTATGTGGAAATATTTTATCTAAGTGTAACTCTAAAGTATCCTCTATAGTAATTATTTTTTCATTCTCTCTAGTATGACTTGCTAAGTACTTAACAAGCTCTGTCTTACCACTACCTGTTTCTCCACTTACTATAATATTACAGTGACCCTCAACACATTTAAATAGAAAGTCATGAAGTTTCAGTGATATGTACTCTTCATTTAATAATTTTTCCTTATTAAGCCTTATTTTAGCTGGTGTCTTTCTTATAACACATGCTATTCCATTAGTTGAGATACTTTCATGTATAAAATTTAAACGTAGTTCAGCACTTTCAGCATCTAGAAAAGGACTAGCCATATTAAATGTTTTACCCATTACATTGGAACATTGAAATGCTATTTTTTCCATAAGAGCATTATCAACTCCAGGAATATTTACATTTATTACACCCTTAGTTAAACTTTTAAGCCATATACATCCATTATTAGTATAAGAGATATCTGTAATATCATCATTGTCTAATATTGGCTTAAAAGGCCCAAAATCAATTTGTGAAAAAATAGCATCATTCATTAAATATCCCTTTCATTCTTTTTATTACTTATTATTGTTTAGGTGTATTATCATTTAAAGTAGGTAAATTCTCATCAGGTAGTGCTACTGTCTGTGATAAAATAAAATCTTGTATTACAGCACTCGTTACTTTAGTTTCACCAGGTGATAATGAGTATTCTTTATTCCTTTGTACTGGTATAATTTCTCCAGATAAATATGAAGCTTTTCTAAGAAGTAAGTGTAAACTTTCTGGAACAGCAAATAATAAATATGCAGGTTTACCAACATCTATACTATTTTCAAATACATATTTACCAGCTGAATCCTTAACAGATAATACTTCTATACTTTCTATTAATTTACCTAGTAAAAGTTTTCCATCTTTCTCATTTGCTACATAATAAAGATCAATGTAGTTACCTGGAAATATTGAGTTACCTAAAGTACTCTCAGTATCAACTGGTAAAGAAACTACTGTATAACCCTGAGGAATATCACTCCATGCTGAATCAGGCATCTGACCCCAGTCTACTATTGTACTTTTATAAAACAAACTTCCCGCAGGTACAACTGTATTATAGTTAGAATATTTACCAACTATTTGACTAGAAGTTCTAATAGTATTACTTTTAAGCATAGATGATGGTATATCAACCCAATCAAACATATCCTCTGTTATAAGAGTTCTAGGCTGTATATCTACAACAGCATATGGCACTTTAACAGGCTTAGTTGCTTGATTTATCCTCCAATTATAGCCAAAATATATTACTACAATAGATGCTAGCACGCATATTATAGTAACTGTGTTCTTATTTTGAAAGAACCTTTTTAAAGTCATTAAAAATTTATTCATTTTTCCTCCTATTGTTTTATTTAATTATAAACTAAAATTTCATATTAATCAATTACTTTCTATAACACCCGCTTTAGTTTTTTCTTCTATGATTCCACTTAGTAATGTTACAATATCAAAATCACTAGTTGATGATGATACAGTATATTTACCCGTAGATGTAGAAATTCTTATTGTTGCCTTAGGTGGGCACTCATATATTTCATAGAATTCTATTTTATATGTTTTAGCCCCCTTTATACTTTGAGCAAATCTTCTAGTAAAGTTTTCAACAAACTTAGCCTCTATTATTCTTATAACCCCATCTCTTCTATATACTCCATAGTCAACACTTTCAAGCATTGAAGCTTCCATTGTCTCTTTTACTAAATAATAGTTTTCTTCATCTGTAACACTATAATTCTGACTTACTAGCATTACTATTATTACAACAACACCAAGAACTAATATTAAATATCCCCATAAAGCTTCTTTCATTTAGTACCTCCATGATAGTAATAAAAATTATCTGCACCATCAGTAGCATCATACTTTAGAATCTCTGGTAAGGCTTGAAACTCCTTATTTATTTTTAATATACTATTCCCATTCTTATCTGTAAGAAAATTACTAGTACATATACCTAAATTTTCCTTACAAGAAACACTATTGTTATCATACTTTACAACCTTATTATTATGCGTTTTTATTTTTTTTACATTTTCAGGAGTTAGTACTACAGTATACTGAGGCTTCTTATTATATATAATTGATTTCTTTTCAAAATCTTCTATAGCTTTTTTAATATCAACAAAGTCTCCATTTTGCTCAACCCAGTTTCTACCTATTTGTCTATTATAAGAATGATTACCCGAGTTAGGAAATAAATTCTTTAAATCAACACTTCTATAAATATATCCGAGTCCTTCTTT
>JAVVTI010000046.1:0-6094 GCA_036653735.1 Bacilli bacterium
GTATTATTCTTTGAATACCAAATGGTTGGTCGAATATTATATATTATATTTCTTTTAACTTGTGTTCTTAGTGCGAACCTGCTGGATTTTCCTGTAATCTCCCATATTTTTTTAAGCCATATGTTTTTGATGGTTATTATTCCGGTTTCTGGATCTAGTTCATATCCTATTATTAGATAGTCTGCAAATAATCTATATGGTTTGCTTTTTAATGATTCACAGTATGATTCAAAGTTTGCTATATCAAATGAGGGAGTAGAGTTGTTATTAAATGTTTTTAATTCTATCATGCTTTCATTTAGATTTTCTAAGTTTAAGTAAAAGTCTGGAAATTCTTGTGTATTATCTGGTTCAAAATAAAATATGTCATTGTTTTTTAGCCATTGTCCTAACCATGATTGTAAAGAATTACCAATAGTATCTCTTGTTTTTATTATAGTCTCAGTATCTCATAATTTAAATTTTATCATTCCTGTACTATTTAAAATACCGTCAGTTAATAATAAAGTATATAGTTCTTGTACTGTTATATTTTTTTCTATCATAGGTACACCTCTATATAGGATTATTTCATTTTTTTTTGAATAAATCTTTTATTTTATTGAGTATTTTAATAAAATAAGCTTAGGTAGTTGCAATATGCTGTATTATGTGGTATTATCTTATAGCACAAAAAAGTGGGTGGAAAAGATGGAAAAGATTATTAATATTGCTGTTGTTGCACATGTAGATGCTGGTAAAAGTACTTTAGTTGATGCTTTACTTAAACAAAGTCATGTGTTTAATGATAGGGAAGAGATTGTTGAGAGAGTAATGGATAGTGGTACTTTAGAAAAAGAAAGAGGTATTACTATAACTGCTAAGAACTGTTCTATAATGTATAAAGATTATAAAATTAATATTGTAGATACTCCTGGGCATGCCGATTTTTCTAGTGAGATTGAGAGAATTATTAAGACTGTTGATTCTGTTGTTTTACTAGTGGATTCAGCAGAAGGACCTATGCCTCAGACTAGGTTTGTTTTAAATACTGCGTTAAAGCATAATTTAAAGCCTATTTTATTTATTAATAAAATAGATAAAGCTGATGAGAGAAGTGAGAAAGTTGTTGATATGACTTTTGATTTGTTTTGTGAGTTAGGGGCTAGTGATGAACAATTAGATTTTCCTATTATATATGGAATTGCTAAACAAGGGATAGCGAAGTATGAGCTTGATGATGATAATGATAATATTAATCCTTTATTAGAAACTATTATTAAATATACTAAACCTTTTGAGGGAAGTGTTAATGATAATACTCAGCTTCAGATTTCTTCTTTAGGCTATGATTCATTTATTGGAACTCTTGGTATAGGAAGAGTTACTAAGGGTAAGATAAAGATTAATGAACAAGTTAATCTTATTAAGAATAATGGTGATGTTACTCAGTTTAAGGTTACTAAGATGTTTAATAATATAGGTATTAAGAAAGTAGAGATAGAAGAAGCTTATTATGGGGATATAGTTACTATAGCTGGTTCTACTAACTTATCTATAGGGGATACAATATGTTCTAAAGGAGTAATTGATCCTTTAGAACCTATTGAAGTAGAAAAACCTACTTTGTCTATGAATTTCTTAGTTAACTCTTCTCCGTTTGCTGGAGAGAGTGGTAAGTTTTTAACTACTAGACATATTAAAGATAGGTTAGAAAAAGAATGTTCTATAAATGTAGGACTTGAAGTAGAAGATTTACCTGGTACTGATGGTTATAAAGTTAGTGGTAGAGGAGAGCTTCATTTATCTATTCTTATAGAGAATATGAGAAGAGAAGGTTATGAGTTAAGTGTGTCTAATCCTGAGGTTATTTTTCATTATGAAAATGATAGGAAGTTAGAGCCTTATGAGAATGTTATTATAAATGTACCATCTATATATAGTGGTGCTATTATAAGTGATTTAAATGATAGGAAGGGTACTATTATATCTATGAGTAATCCTGTAGAGAATTATTCTAAGATAGAGTTCTTAGTACCTACTAGATCTTTAATAGGTTATAGGAGTACTTTTATAACTAATACTAGAGGTGAGGGTATAATGGTTAGAAGTTTTGAGGACTATAAACCTTATGCTGGTAGTATTACTAAGAGAAAGAATGGAGTACTTGTTACTATGGAGTCTGGGGTTACATTTGGTTATGCTCTTTATAATTTATTAGAAAGAGGAACAATGATTATTAATCCTGGGGATAAAGTATATAAAGGACAAATAATAGGTATTAATAATAGAGATAATGATTTAGATGTTAATCCTTGTAAGAATAAAGAAATGTCTAATACTAGGAGTAGTCATGCTGATGAAGCTATCATATTACCTAATCCTAAGACATTTACTTTAGAAGAAGCTTTAGAGTTTATAGAATCTGATGAGTATGTAGAAGTTACTCCTGATGCTATTAGACTTAGAAAGAAAGTACTTGATAATAAAGAAAGATATAGAAAAAATAGATAAGTTATTTATAACTTATCTGTTTTTTTAATGTTTTTTTATTAAATGTTTCTAGTGTTTCATCAATATAATATATATTATTATCATCATCTATAGAAATGCCTAGAAACCAACATGATCTTTCAACAGCTGCTGTACTTCTTTGTAAATAGGGAGGGAAGTTTATTAGGGCAGCTGTTTGGAAACAGGGTATTTGGTTATATTCATAATATCTAGATGAGTGTAGGTGTCCTCCTTGTATTATATCAATATTATTAGGTAAGTTATTTAATTCTTTTCTTAGTTGGTGTGCCATAAATATTCTAATTCCATTTATATTAGCTATTGCTCTATCATCTCCTAGATATACTATATCATTTCTAATAAGAGATAGTTCCTCTATGATGTTTCTATTTACTTCATGTTTCCATCTTAAATCATGGTTTCCATTAATCATGTATGTTAGACCACTAAAATATGGAAAGTGCTCATCTACATACTGGAGTTGTCCACTAAATGAATCTTCTATTAAATATGGTGCTTGATGGTAATTTTTACGTGAGTTGATGTCTGTTCCATCTACTAAGTCTCCACAGAAGAATACATTCTTAATACCTAAATATTCACACTTTTCATATATATAATTTAATATATCTAATCTTTCAAAAGTTGTACATAGGTGAGTATCACTAATGAAACAGATTTTTAAATCTTGTGGGTGCTTACTAGTGTGTATTTTTGTTTCTTTTGTATTTGGTTTATCAAATGTTAATACACCATTATCTAGTGTTATGTTTTCTCCTAGATGTCTTAAGGTACTAAGAAGAAATAATATTTCTGTTTCGCTTATATCAAGAGAATCTATTGCTTTTTCAATAGTAAACTTTTTTTGTGCTAAGTATCTAAATTTATTTATTAAATCAGTTTCCATATAATATATTATCCCTTTCTTATAAAAAAAGACGGGCGTTTCCCTGTCTATAAGTAATATATATAATTAATGTTTGATTTTATCTTGTTCATTCTTATCACCATATTTAATATATCATTAAAATATACTAAAGACAATAGTTTTTTTGGTTTTTTAGGAAATAAATTATAGTGTGTGTTATAATTGTATATAGGAGAATAATAACATGCAATTAAATGATAAACAAAGAGAAGCTGTAGAGTTTAAGGAAGGACCTTGTTTGGTTATAGCAGGTGCTGGAAGTGGTAAAACTAGAGTTCTTACTCAAAGAATAGCTTCTTTGATAAAGGGTGGGGTTTCACCATATGAGATACTTGCTATAACATTTACTAATAAAGCTGCTAAAGAAATGAAAGAAAGAGTTGAAGCTATATTAGGAGAAGATGCGTCTAAAGTATTTATTGGTACTTTTCATTCTTTTGGATTAAAAGTAATTAGAGAGAATTATGAGGATCTTGGTTATAGTAAGAATATTAGTATAATGGATTCTAATGATGTTAAGAGTCTTGTTAAGAGACTTATGAAAGATGATGGATTAGATTTTGAGAGTTATGACGCTAAGACATTTATTAATGCTATTAGTTATGCTAAGAGTGAGGGGATTAGTGCTGATGAATATTTAGTTAATAGTACTAGCTCTAATACTGATGCTATAGCATCAGTATATAAGAAGTATGTTAATGCTTTAATGACTAATAATTCAGTAGATTTTGATGACTTATTAATACTTCCTGTTAAGTTATTTAAACTTAACAAAGAAGTATTAAATAAGTATCAAGAACATTATAAGTATTTATTAGTAGATGAGTATCAAGATACTAATACTAGTCAATATGAATTATGTAGGAGATTAGCTAAGAAGTATAATAATATATTTGTAGTAGGTGATGAAGATCAGTGTATTTATTCATGGAGAAATGCTAATTATAAGAATATTCTTAATTTTGAGAAAGATTATAAGAATGCTAAAGTAATAATGTTAGAAGAAAACTATAGGAGTACTTCTAATATACTAGGGGCTGCGGCTTCTGTTATTAAGAATAATAAAATAAGAAAGAATAAGAACTTGTTTTCTTCTAATGAAGAAGGTAAGAAGATTAAACAAGTAACATGTTTAAATGAGAAGTATGAAGCTTCTTTTATAGCTACTAAAGTTAAAGAACTAGTGTTTAATAATGGATATGATTATAAAGATTTTGGGGTACTATATAGAACTAATGCTCAAAGTAGAGTTATAGAAGAAGCTTTCTTAAGAGAGAATGTTCCATATAAAGTAATAGGTAGTTATTACTTCTATAATAGAAAAGAAATAAAAGATCTTATATCATATTTAAGTCTTATATATAATGATAAAGATGATGTTAGTTTAGAAAGAATTATTAATGTTCCTAAGAGAAAGATAGGATTTAAGACTATAGATGGTATTAGAGAGAATGCTATTAATAATAACTTATCTATGTTTGATGCTATAGAGGATGGTAATCCTTTAATGTTTAGAAATATTATAAATGAGTTAAAAGAGGATGCTAAAACTATGAGTTTGACAGAGTTAGTAGATGCAATACTTTTAAAAAGTGGTATTAAGAGTTCTTTAAATACTGGGACTTTAGAAGATGAAGCTAAACTACTTAACTTAGAAGAATTTAAAAGTATTACATCATCTTTTGAAGAAAGAGGTAGTATTACTTTAGAAGAATTCTTAGAAAATATTATGCTTGTTAGTGATGCTGGACAATATAAAGAAACTAAAGATGCTGTTAATATTATGACACTACACTGTGCTAAAGGATTAGAGTTTAGAGTAGTGTTTATATCTGGTATGGAAGATGGGTTATTTCCTAGTTATAGGACTTTAGATATACCTAAAGAATTAGAAGAAGAAAGAAGACTATTTTATGTGGGTATTACTAGAGCTAGAGAAGAATTATATTTGCTTAATGCTAAGACTAGACTTATATTTGGTAAGATATGTAATAATATAACAAGTAGGTTTATTAGAGAAATAGATGATATATATATAGATTTAGAACCTGATAAACCTATTACTAAGGGTACAAGTATATTTATTAGTGAAGAGAATGATGATGAGTTTAAAAAAGGGGATATAGTTATGCATAATTATTTTGGTAAAGGGGTTATTGTAGAAATGGAAGGATTTGTGGCATCAATTGCTTTTGGACATGGAGTTGGTATTAAGAAAATAGCAGCTAATAAGAGATTCTTAAAGAAACAATAATTTATTACTTGAAAGTATATAAATAATATATTATAATTGTGTTTAGAAAGTAGGAGAGTTATTATGAAAGTAAAAGAAAGAATTATATATTTAAGTATTACTGTTTGTTTACTTGTTATATCTATAACAAGTATTAGTTATGGTTTAATTAAGAAAGATAAACCTAAAGAAGATATTTTAGATAAAAAAAGTTTTATTACTAATGGATATATACCAGCTAACTTAGCTATGCTTTCTAAACCTTTAGGTACTACTACTTTTACAGAGATAACATCTACCCCTACTACAGGATCTTGGACTATAGAAAGTGATTGTAGAGGTATGAGTGTTATATGGGATGATACAGCTCATAAACTTAAAGTATCTGTTACACAAGCACCAGCATCTTGTAAACTTAAGTTTATAGAAAAAGAAGTGCC
>JAVVTI010000047.1:0-2873 GCA_036653735.1 Bacilli bacterium
AAACCCTAAAAAGCTCGCGTAGATGATTATACCATACAAAGTAATAAGTAGATACTTTTTTTAATACTAAATAATTAATTAGTAATTAGAGTGAAGACACAACTACATATGTTATTACTTTTTTTCTAAAGTATGTGAATACTTAGATTCTTCTGATCCACTATCAAATATATTTTTTATTTTTAAATATTCTTCTTTTGTTAGACCGTTTCTTATAACTAATGGCTTTACAGGTTCTTCTTCTTGATAACTTAATGCTGTATTACCTTCTAGTGTGTTATTACAATCTCTAATTAAATCTAAAGCAACTTCTTTTTTAGATAATTTGCATCCCTCTATAAAATCAAACTCTTTAATCATTTTATCTATAAAATATAATCCCGCTGAATTTCCATCCTTAAGTTCACACTCTATCATATAATTAGCGTCATATTTCCTTTTACCTAATGTAGGAACAGTTTTATCAAATACAAATTCAAATAATCCATCAAAATACTCTAAGTCATATTTAGCCCTTGATGTTTTTAATGTAACTTTCTCACTTAAAGAATTTACTGGTATTTTCCATTCGTTTTGTAAATATTCTACAACTTTATCATATGAAGTAAAGTTTAATTCTTCCCTTTTTGATATGGAAGACTTATCATTCAGCGGTCTTTTTACAGTCCACTCTACTTTTCCGTTACTTTCCCTTTTTCTAACAGCTATTCGGTAACTTTCTAATATGTCATCCTCATCATAATATGTATCAATATTTTCTATAAACTTAGGTTTTACAAGTCCAAACTTCTCAATTACTTCTAAGAACTCATTCTTAGGATTTATTGATTTATTAGAAAATACATACTTTTTCTCTTGTTCTATTTCTACATCTGTAGCTTTTTTAACTGCTTTTAATATTCCATTAACTACATCATCACTATAATGATTAAACTTTATTAATTTTCTAAGTAAAATCATATCTATACCAAATACATACTTTTCTTTTTTTAACTCAGAATTAAGTATTTTAGAACACTCAGATATATCTTGAATTAAGCCATCCTTATTAATAAAGATCTTATTATCCTTATTATATATACTTATTTTACTACAATTCTCGAAAAGACACTCTGGGAATTCATCTAATTCAGGAACAGCATCTAACAATCTACTTCTAAAATATTCATAACTTTCTTTTGTTGGAAGTTCTTTTATTATAAAATCATCATCCAATTTTCTATTAACTAATAAGGCAGCATATCTACTAGCAATTGGATCAGAATCTTTAGAAAATTGCCTAAATAGATTATTCATTTCTATCTCAGTAGTATCCCAAGTTATCATAGTATCAGTGGCACTTAAGAATTTTCCAAATATATTTTCAAGAACTCTAGTTTGATTATCAAAATATAAACTATCATAAAGTTCAAATCTTTTATTAAAAAAGTTTGCTATAGAAAATTCAGAAGAACTTTCAAATACTATTTCTAATCCATCATCTATATTTTCTAAGTCAATACTCTCTAGTATATTTGAATAATCATTTGTTTCACCATTTACATATTTTGAGTCTCTGTAAATATAATCAATTCTATCAATATCTATACCCCCAGAAAGTAGTTTACCAATAATAAGCATTAAATCATTATTACTATTTATTTCGTGATTATCCTTAATACTTTCTTTCATTTTAATTAAATCAACTGTTTTATTTAGAACACTTTCTCCTAAGGATTCGACTATTGCTTTATGAATATCAGAATTTTCATCTAATAGAAGTCTAACAGTTCTATTCTCATGTGTACCTGTTAAATATTTTTCAGATACATGTGAGAAACATCCGTGCCCAATATCATGAACTAATGCCATACATTTTATAGCTTGCTCGTCTTCCAATGTAATATTTAATATTTTGGAAAACTTATTTTTACATATACCTACAAGCTTACATGCTAATAAATACGTACCAATACAATGTTGATATCTTGTGTGTATAGCATTAAAATTAGTATTAAGTCCTAACTGAGTTTTGTTCTTCATATCACTAAACTCTTTACTATTAATTATCCTTTCATACTTATCTTCTATTCTTATTTGCCCCCATACATCATTAATTGTCATTTTAACCGTTCCTTTCTTTGCGTATTTTATACGCTTTGTAAATCTTTTTAAAAATGTATTATAATACATTTTTACATTTACTATTTTCTTTGAATTTGTATAATTTTGCTGGTTTAGACCCTTCAAAAACTTGTAATTTATTAGTGTCTTCAACAACTCCAAGTGAAAGAATTTTTTTTCTAAAATTTCTTCTATCAAAAGTTTTATTTAGTATTGTTTCATAAACTTTCTGAATCTCTGGAATAACAAACTCATTTGGAAATAAGGATTTTAAAATACTAGTTTCAGTTATTTTCTCTTTTAAGCTTGAAATTGCTGTATCCAATATTTCATTATGATCATAAGCAAGCTCTGGAATATTATTAATTGAGAACCAATCTGCATTAGATGTTTTTAAGGTATCTTTTAATATTGATACTTTTTCAAAGTCTATTACAGCCTCATATGTTATAGCAACCATTCTCATAACAGGTGATCTTTTTACTTTACCAAATACACCTGAGAAATAAATTTCCATATCTTTTATTCCTGTTTTTTCAAAAATTTCTCTTTTAACTCCATCTAATAAATCTTCATTATTGTATAGTGCTCCACCAACCAAGGCCCATTTACCACAATAAGGGTTATTCTTTCTTTTAATTAATAATACTTTTGTTACACCCTTTTCTACAGTAAAAATTGAGGTAATAACATGAACTCCTTGTTTCTTATACAGAACATTATTTGTTTCTATTTTTATGCCTCCCTCTAATTAAATTATACGTGTACTA
>JAVVTI010000047.1:2973-5455 GCA_036653735.1 Bacilli bacterium
AATATTTCTATCTATCTATAGGCGCTCACATAACATTGCATACTTTTTCTTCTTGAACATTCATGTCTGAAATGAAAACCTTTATACCGAGCTATTCTTTTACTATCCTTTCTATCTTAGATTAATAATAAAAGTTGTCTTTTTATCTTTCTTAGTATCAGCACTTATATATGCCTCTCTTTTATTCTTCAAAAAAATCTTTGATTTGTCTTGTAATTTGAGGGTGTTTTAATTTTTTTAAAGCATTAGCCTCCTTTTGCCAAATTCTTTCTCGAGTAACACCTTTAATTTGTGCAATTTCTTCAAGTGTATAATTAATACCATCAATAATTCCATATCTCATAAGTAAGAGTTCCTGTTCATCCTTAGTCAGTCTTTTTAAAATACTTCTTATTTTTTCATCTCTGATTTTTAGAAGAATAACTTCCTCAATAGATAGTCCATCATCCCTTATAGATTCTTCAAGAGTTATGTCTTCTCCATCTTTACTTTCATAGATTTTTTCTTGTAAACTTATATCATTACTATTATCTCGCTTTTGCATTTTAGAAAGGTAGATATGTCTATAGAAAGCATTTTCAATACATGGATAGGCAACGGATGATAATTTAACATTTCTATCAATATCAAAACTGTCAATTGCATTTATTAATCCAAAAGAACCTATACTGATTAAATCCTCTATTGGTAAATCAATTCTAATCTTGAATTTATTGGCAATCTTTAATATCATTCTTAAATTATGTTTTATTAATTTTTTTCTTGCTTCTCCATCACCATTTTTCATTGCATTAATTAGTTCAATAGTTTCATTATCAGTGAGTAAAGGAATTTTAGATATTTCATTTGCATACTCATTCATTTTGTCTTTTCTCTTTTCTTAACGTCAAACGTTTTTGATAACCTAATTCTTCAGCTCTTGCAGCAACAGCTTTAGTTGTTCTCCCTAATTTCTCTGCAATTTCAGTATAAGTCATATCTTCATAATTTTCTCTTAAAAATTTAAGTTCTTCACCTTTCCAAAATCTAAGTAATCTATAACTATATCCTAATTCTCTTAATTTACAAGCAACGCCAACTAGCGAGTGATTTACTTGTAAAGATATTTGTTCGTAATTATACCCTTGTATTAATAATTTCTCAGCAAGTTCTATTTCCTCTTCTGTCCATATTCTATACTCAAAAGAAATATTTTCTATATCTCTTTTTCTTTTTTCTAATAACCATTCTGACTCTTCACCTAATATATTTTTTTCTAAATTCTGACTATTCCATAAATCTTGATGTTCTTTTAAAAATAGCATTAAATTATCTAAATCAATACAATAGTATCCATAATTCTTAGACACTTTTTTCTTTTTTAACTTTAAACCATGTTTTATCCACGTATCAGTTATTCTTTCGGCTCTAACACCTAAAATATCTGAAATATCTGCAACACTAATTTGATCTATATTCGCCTGACTCATATAACCAAGATGCATTCGTGTAGCTTTAACTTTAACAGAAAAAACCGTTCTTCTCATATTTCTAGCTATTTTCTCGATTTTATCTCGCCCCCAACGTTCGTATAGATATTCTTCTTCATCTTTAGTCCAATTTCTTCTATCTTGAATCAATGTAATCCCTAATCTTCTAGCTTTTAAATAAATAGCATTTTCAGTTTTATCCATCATTTTTGCAATATCTTTATAGTGATATTCTTCTGATAATAACTTTAGTGCCTCAATTTGTTCGTTTGTCCATTCATTTAATGTTGGAAGTTCTAAACCATTTGCTTTAGCAACATTTGTGACAGCAGACCAAGAGCAACCAAACTTTTTTTTCATACTGTGAGCTGATTCCTTACCCCAATTTTCAATGATATATTCTATTTGTTCTTGAGTAAAAATAAATTTTTCACCTTTCATATTTAGCCACCCTCATCGTTAATCTTTTAAGAGTAATTTCCTTCATAAAATTATTGCTAAAAATATCATAAACAAAATTAAAGGTTTTAATATAATCAGTATTTTCATGTGTTTTTAAATTGCTCCATAATCCATTTTCATCAAACTCAATTAAAGGGCTATCAATTAATTCTTCGTCGTCTTCTACCCACCAAATAATAGACCAGCCTTGCAATGTGCCAGCTACTTGAACTATATAATGAATAAAGTGTCTTAATGTATCAAAATGCTGTTCTCGAGGAATAAGATTTGCTAATTTTTGTAATAAAGAAGGAACATTAGGATCTCCTTCTTCGCTATTAGTTATTGATATAGTACCATTTACTCCTTGGATTTTAGAAGTAATATATTTTTTCAATTCGTTATCTATTAATTTTTTCTTTACTTCTATATCTTTATCCCAAAAGCCTTGCAAAACAATATTAGAATCCATTTTCGAATATATGTCATTTATAGAAATCATGAAAATACCTCCTGAACTCCTGAATATAAAAATATTATATCACACAATATTTTTTCTTCCAATATTTCTA
>JAVVTI010000048.1:0-5422 GCA_036653735.1 Bacilli bacterium
GCTGTTATAATATCTAAATTCATTTATTTCTCTTCTTTCTTATATAGTAGTTAATTCTTTTTCTTTATCCTTATATTTTTCATCAACAATCTTATTAAATTTCTCTATCATTTCTTGAACAATACTTAAGTACATTTTTTCTTCATTTTCTGAATAATCACTTCTTTTAATCAAGTTATTTTCATCTTGACGTATATTTCTAAGAGCTATCTTAGCAGCTTCTGCCATATCCTTAGCTTGCTTTACATATTCTTTTCTAGTCTGCGTAGTAAGTTCTGGAATATTAAGAATAAGCATCTCACCATTATTAGTTGGATTCATTCCTAAATTAGCAGCATATAAAGATTTTTCAATCTCTTTAAGAGCTCCTTTATCAAATGGTTTTATTAGCATCTGTCTTGCTTCTGGTATACTTATTTGACATAAAGTTTGTAACAAAGTAGGCACTCCATAATAATCAACCATTATACCCTTTAATATGTTTGGATTAGCCCTTCCAGCTCTTATAGTACTAAATTTATCATCTAAACTAATAATTGCTTTATCCATTTTGTTTTTAATTTCATTTTCATTAAACATAAGTTTTCTCCTGATATAATATTATCACAAAATAAAAGACTTGTAAATTACAAATCTTAGTTATTAATTAATTTTTAAAACATAATTTTTTATTAAATTTCTTTACTTACCAATAATCTTTTTAGAATATTCTTCTAATTCTCTTAAAGTCTCAAGTTCTTCTTTTGTTAACTTTCCATTTCCACCTTCGTTTTTTACTGCTACAACTGATATTGGCGTACTTATACGTGCTAAAAACTTATCATGATCAGATAGTTTTTCATAATTAACACATTTTTCCTTTTCAGTTAGTTTACTAAAACTTTCAAAATCCATTTTATTAACACCTCCTTTATGTATATATTTATTATTATCATTTAATACTTTAAACATTTTCTAAATATTTTTTAACTTTTCCTGTGCACTAAGTAATTTAACTATATATATTTTATATGGACTACAAGAAATATAATCAACTTTATTTTCCATAAAGAATTTTATTCCTTCTTCACTAGTAGCTTGCTCACCACACACACCTAAAGATATATCATTTTTAACACTTCTTGCAGCATCTATACTATGCTCTACAAGTTTACCAACACCCTTAGTATCAAAATTAGTAAATGGGTCTATATCAAATATCTTTTTATCATAATAATCATTAATATATTTAACAGAATCATCTCTAGAAAAACCATATGTCATTTGAGTTAAATCATTAGTACCATAGGAAAAAAAGTCACAACTAGTAGTAATTTTATCAGTTAATAATGCAGCTCTTGGTACTTCTATCATAGATCCTAAGCTATAGTTTATTTTTATATTTCTTTGCTTCATTATTTTATCAGCTTCATTATCTATAATTTCTTTTAAATAATCAAATTCTTCTTTACTACAAATTAGAGGTATCATTATATTAATTTTAGATTTAATTGATTTTTCAATTAAATTAATCCCCGCTGTTATAATAGCATTAGTTTGCATAATAGCTATTTTAGGATATTTAATTAATAATCTGCATCCTCTTTGTCCTAACATAGGATTAAATTCTTTTAATGAAGATATAATATTATTTAATTCTTTTTTACTAATATTAAGTGATAAAGCTAAAGCTTCTATTTCATCTATTTTAGAAGGTAAAAATTCATGAAGAGGAGGATCTAATAAACGAATAGTTACATCTTTTCCAGATGCAGCAATAAATATTTTTTCAAAATCACTTACTTGGTATTTTAATAATTTACTTATAGCTTTATCTTTACTTTTTTCTTCATTAGAACAAATCATTTCTCTAAAAGCTAATATTCTTTTTTCATCAAAAAACATATGCTCTGTTCTACATAACCCTATTCCATCTGCTCCAGCATTAAATGCAGTTATAGCTTCTTTCTCAGTATCAGCATTAGCATAAACTTTTATAGCTTTTACTTCATTTACATATGACATAAAAGTATGTAAGTCCTTACTTTCATAAAACTTATTTGCTTTAATTTTACCATTATAAATATAACCTGTTGTACCATCTAAAGATATATAATCTCCTTCTTTTAATGTAATTTTATTAAAACTTAAAGTTTTTTGTTTCTCATTTATCGTTATCTCTTCACAACCAGTAATACAACATTTACCCATAGATCTTGCTACTACTGCAGCATGAGAAGTAGTACCACCTCTTTGAGTAAGTATTCCATTAGCATAATTCATTCCAACTATATCCTCAGGTGAAGTTTCCTTTCTTACTAATATAGTATCTACTCCTAATAAAGAAGCCTTTTGTACATCTTTTGCATTAAAATAAATCTTTCCATATGAAGCACCAGGAGATGCTGGTAAACCTTTTGCAATAATAGTAGCATTCTTTATTTCTTCTTCATCAAATAATGGATGTAATACTTGTTCAATATCAGTTTTAGTTATTCTCATAATAGCCTGAGTCTTAGTTATAATTTTTTCATTAACTAAATCACAAACTATTTTTAAAGCTGCTGAAGCAGTTCTTTTTCCATTTCTAGTTTGCAATATAAATAATTTCCCATTTTCTACTGTAAACTCCATATCCTGCATATCTTTATAATGATTTTCTAAAATATTACAGTACTTTATAAATTCATCATACACCTTAGGCATAAAAGTCTTTAAATTATTTATATCCTCTGGTGTTCTTACACCAGCAACAACATCTTCTCCTTGAGCATTAATTAAATATTCTCCAAATAATTTTTTATCTCCATTAGATGGATTTCTAGTAAAAGCAACTCCTGTTAAAGATATATTATTTAAGTTTCCATAAACCATTTCCTGTACATTTACAGCAGTTCCCCACTGATGTGATATATTATTAAGTTTTCTATAATACTGTGCTCTATCATTATTCCAACTTAAAAATACAGCCTCTATAGAAGTATAAAGTTGTTTATTAATATCCTGAGGAAAAATACTATTATTCTTAATATATATAAGCTTAAATTTATCTATTATTAAAACTAAATCTTTTATAGTTAAATCAGTATCATTAATAATATTCCTATTCTTCTTAACATTAGTTATAATATTTTCAAATAAACTCTTATCATATCCTTTTACAACATCTCCATACATTTGTATAAGTCTTCTATAAGAATCAAAAATAAATCTAGGATCTTCATACATTTTTGAATAAGTATGTACAATTTGATCATTTAAACCAAGATTTAAAATAGTATCCATCATACCAGGCATACTTATTCTAGCACCACTTCTAACACTTAATAATAAAGGATTATTAGCATTACCAAAAGTTTTACCACTACTTTTTTCTAATTGTTTAATACACAAAGATATCTGATGTCTTATCCTTGAATTAAGTACTTTCTTATCATCATAAAACTTAATACATGCATCAGTTGATACAGTAAATCCACTTGGAACAGGAAGCCCTATATTAGTCATTTCTGCTAAATTAGCTCCTTTCCCTCCTAGTAAATTTCTTAAATTCTTATTACCCTCATTAAACATATATACATATTTTTTCATTTATTTCTTTTTTCCTTCTTAAAATTAATTTTTAAAACTTTTTCTAAATAACATTTCCCACACAAAGAAACATATTTAGTATTATCACAAGTTCCATCTATACATATCTTCTCACCATCTGTTACATAACTTCCATTTATTTCCCTTGCATTAAATTTAGCCCTTTTACCACAATCACATATAGTTACTATTTCCTCTAAGATATCTGCAAGTTCAAATAATCTAGCACTACCTGTAAACGCTTCAGTCTTAAAATCTGCTCTAAGACCATAACATATTACTGGGATATCATATTTCTTAGTAAAAAGATATAATTCATCAACATGCTCTTTACTTAAAAAGTTAGCTTCATCTACAAATATACATGATATATAATTTTTATAACATGATAATAAGTATTCCTTAAATGATTGATTATCATCTACTAAAAAGTCCACTTTTCTTTTTAATCCAATCCTAGCTACTAACATATCATCACCTTTAGTATCTATTTTAGGCTTAATAACACTTACTTTCATTCCCTTTTCTTCATAATTATAAGCTGCTGCTAATAAAATAGAAGTCTTACCACAATTCATAGCTCCATATCTAAAATATAACTTACTCATTCTTCCTCCTTATTTACGTAAATGATATTTATTATAAACACTTCTAAGTCTTTCATTTGTTATATGAGTATAAACTTGAGTTGTTTTTAAACTACTATGTCCTAAAAGTTCTTCAACAGTCTTTATATCACAACCATTATCAAGTAAATGAGTTGCAAACGTATGACGCATTGTATGAGGAGATATATCTAAAGAAGATGCATTCTTCTTAAGTAAACTATCAAATATAAAACGCACTCCTCTATCAGTAATTTTATCACCATTTTTATTAAGTAACAAGTACTTGTTACTTTCATTTTTTAGTAATATATTTCTTTCATTATTAATGTACTCACTAATAGCATTTTTAGTAGAATCATTAAAATAAACTATTCTTTCTTTACTTCCTTTTCCTAATATACGTATCTCTTTTTTATCTATATCTATATCATTTATTAGTATATTAACAAGTTCACTAATTCTAATACCACTTGAATAAAGAAGCTCAAATATTAATTTATCTCTTAATTTATACTTAGATAATTTATAAAATTCCATTACTTCTTCTATCTGATTATAATATAAAAAAGAAGGTAATTTTCTTTCTTTTTTAATATAACATAATAATTTAGTATTATTAGTTTGTATATATTTCTTATCTGATAAATAATTAAAAAAACTCTTAATACTACTTATCTTTCTATTAATAGTATTTCTACTATATTTATTATTATATAAATAATTCATATATATTTTTAAATCTTCATAAGTAATTGCATTAAATTCTTTATTAATAAGATTATTAAAATCTACTAAATCTCTTTTATAAGATATAATAGTACATGATGAATAGTTAAGGAAAACCTCTAAATAATTAAGAAACTCATTTATATAATTCACATTAACCTACTAAATAAGGATCTGTCTTAGTTCCTTTTCCTGTTACAAGAGTTTCTTTCTTAAGTGAAATAACAGGTCTTAAATTATAAGCAGAACTAGTAATAGAATTAAATAAATTTTTTTGCTCTATAGTTCCTTTAACATAAATCATATTAGAGTTAGGATTAAAATTATAAGGACTAGATAGCCACCAGTTTCCAGTATCACCTGACTTTTTAGCATTATCAAAAAGATATGAATCACTTTTTTGATCATATATGCCTCCAGCATAAGCGACTTCATCGGCACTTAAAATGCCTCCTTTTATAGCAATATTATCACTTGCATTTGGACATTTAAATTGTGGTGTTTTATTAGTCTCAAGC
>JAVVTI010000049.1:0-4932 GCA_036653735.1 Bacilli bacterium
TTTTGTTTATTGTATTTTACTTTTTAACTAATAATTTAAGTTAAATAAAAACATACTTTATGCTTGTTTTATTAAATAAAATAGTCATTTATAAGAAAATATATAAGATAAAAAGTGTCTTAGCAGTATTCAAAGAGTTGCTTTAATCAGGACACTAGCTACTAACCCAGAAGTAATACTACTAGATGAAGCATTTAGTGCACTTGACTATACAACTAGACTACAAGTAAGTGATGATGTATATAAGATTATAAAAAAAGAAAAAAAGACTGTTATTCTTGTTACACATGATATAGCAGAAGCTATATCCATGGCAAACAAAATAATAGTTCTATCTAAAAGACCCTCTACGATTAAAAATATTTATAATATTAATCTTAGTAATAAAAAAGGACCTATAGAAAATAGAAAAGCTAAAGAGTTCGCTTATTATTATGATATTCTCTGGAAGGATATAGATAAAAATGAGTGACAAGCTAAAAAGATACATCTATATTAAAAAAAGAAATAAAGTCTTAATACTTTTATTTCAGTTAGGAATATGTATTATATTTCTAACCATATGGGAACTTCTCTCTAGATTAAATATTATAAATACATTTATATTCTCATCCCCCAGTAACATACTAAAAACCTTGTTAAATTTATTTAATACTAATAATTTATTCATACATATCTTTACTACATCCTATGAAACTATAATAGCATTTTTAATAACAACTGTACTCTCACTAATAATATCTATTCTTCTATATGAATTTAAGACCCTATCCAAAATAATGGATCCATACCTAACTATATTTAATTCATTACCTAAAGTAGCACTAGGACCTATTATAATAGTATGGATAGGAGCAAACAATACAAGTATAATTGTTATGGCAGTTCTAATATCTATAATAGTAAGTACACAAACAATAATGACTAGCTTTATTAGTACAAATAAATATAAAATAAAACTTATGGATACATTTAATGCAAGTAAAATACAAAAACTAATATATCTAGTTATTCCAAGTAATTTAAAAACAATTATTAATACTCTCAAAATAAATGTTTCAATGTGTTTAATAGGTGTAGTAATGGGAGAATTCTTAACATCAAAAACAGGTATAGGTTATTTAATACTTTATGGTTCACAAGTATTTAATTTAAATCTAGTATACGCAGGAATATTATTATTACTTATTATATCTATAATAATGTATAAAATAATAGTTATTATAGAAAACAAAGTAAATAAATTATACTAATTATTTTATACTATTTATAAGGTTCTAAGTCACTTAAGAGACTTAGAACCTCTATTATTATTTACTTGTTATATTAACATTAATTTCTTTCTCAATACTATTAAGAGTTTCATTACTACAACGTAAATATATCTTATGAACTAAAAAACCATTATTTAATACATAATATTTATTAACATCATCATTTATATAAGAAGAATAATAAGAAAGTATATCTCTAATATTATCTGCATATATTTCATCAATATTATATATATTCTTTTTAGGTACTATCTTAAGTATTTCAGTATCATATTTACTTAGTAATTCCATAACAAAAACTATATTATGATTATCAAATTTAATTACAAAATTATTTTCTTCATACTTAATTTCTTCATTATATGCTAAAGAAATATTTTCCTCAGTATCTATTTTTTGTATATCAAAAAATAAAAAGCATATTAAAAAAGAAATAATTATATATATAGTCTTCTTCATATATATATAATTACCTAAATAGAAAAAAATAATTTTAGTAATAAATGGTAATTATACAAAGTATAATAAAACTAAATAAATACACACATAAAATATTGTTTGTGTGTGTATTTATTTGTATTTTTATACATTATCTTTTATATATATACCTACTCCATCTTCATCATTACTAAGAGTAATATCTGTTGCTAATTCTTTTAACTCTTCACAAGCATTAGACACAGCAACCTTATATTGACATTCTTTAAACATCTCAATATCATTTATATGATCTCCAAAACACAAAGTTTGATTCTTATCCAAATTTAAATATTTAGTCATAAACTTAACAGCATTACCCTTATTAGCATTAACACTCACTATATCAATAAAATAATAAGAACTTCTCTTAATATTATACTTCAAACTTTTAGATAAATTTATTACTCTTACTACCTTACTATTTTTAATATATCTTAAAGCCTTTATACTCTTCTTATAATTATTACAAGAAACCACTAATTGATAAATATTCTCACCTTTCATATTATCAATATCATCTAAATACTTATACTCATTATCATTATCTACTGTTATATACTTATTACAATATCTACCACTAACATAATTAATAAAACATCCTATTTTATGCTTAAGCATAAAATTCCATATCTCTTTAATATCATCAAAGTTAATTCTTTCTTCATATAATACTTCTTTAGTTTCATAGTTATATGCTAAAGCCCCATTAGAAGAAATAATAAAATTAGATGCCAAAACACTTCTACTAACCTTCTCTACATTTTTATTATTTCTTCCAGAAGATAAAATAACATATATATTATTATTTATAGTATTTTTTATAACTTCCTTAGTAAATAAAGATACTTCTTTTTTACTATTCATTAATGTCTCATCTATATCAACGTAAATCACTTTTATATTATTTTTCATTGTTTTCCTCTAAATAAATATATCATGATAAATAAAAAAACTCTATAATCATATAGAGTTACTTTACATCTTAAGATATTAAATCACATATTATATTACTTATTTCAGTAGGATTATCTATTTGTAAGCCTTCAATAAGTCTTGCTTGTGAATATAAAACCTTAGTATAAGATTTTAATTTTTCTTTATCTGTTTTATAAAGATCTTTTATCTTATCAACAATTGCATGTTTTTCATTAATCTCTAGTATAACTTGTGCATTAATCTTCTCATCATTAGGCATTGCATTTATTACCTTTTGCATCTCTACTGAAATATTACCCTCAGTAGTTAAACAAACTGGATGATTCACAAGCTTATTAGTAAACTTAACATCAAAAACATTATCTTTTAACGCTTCCTTCATAAACTTTAATATTTCTTTTGAATCTTCATTAACCTTCTTTATAGCATTATTATCTTCATCACTTTCTATATTTAATGAAGCACTAGCAACATTCTTAAAATTCTTACCTTCATAATCTACTAAAGCCTGAAGAACAAATTCATCCATATAATCAGTTAAATATAAAATATCCATATTCTTACTCTTAATAGCATCACCCTGAGGTAACATATCAATCTTATCAATAGTTTCACCACAAGCATAATATATAGACTCTTGTTTATCTTCCATTTGTTCAACATAAGACTTCAATGTAATAAAGTCCTTATTTTTATTAGAATAAAATATAAGTAAATCTTTTAATTTATCTTTATCTACTCCATAATTATTATAAACTCCAAACTTTAATTGCATACCAAATGATTTAAAAAACTTCTTATATTTTTCATAATCTTTCTTCATTAAATCTAATAATTCTTTTTTAATCTTAGTCTCTAAAGAACTTGCAATAAGTTTAACCTTTTTATTACTTTGTAATGTTTCTCTTGATATATTAAGTGATAAATCATCTGTATCAACAATTCCTTTTACAAATCCATAATAATCAGGAAGTAATTCCTCACACTTATCTTCTATTAATACTCCAGAAGTATAAAGAGATAACCCCTTCTTATATTCTTTTGTATATAAATCAAAAGGTGCATGAGAAGGAATAAACATCAAACTATTAAAACTTGCTAATCCCTCAGCATTATATTTAATAGTTATAATAGGATCTTCATAGTCATAATATTTATCTTTATAAAAACTATTAATTTCATCCTTCTTAATATCTTTTTTATCTTTCTTCCATATAGGAGTCATACTATTTACTGGCTTATTATCCTTATTATCTTCATCATCCTTAATTATAATAGGATACTTAATATAGTCAGAATATTTCTTTATCATATCCTTTATTTTTGAAACTTCTAAATACTCAGAATAATTCTCATCTGCATTATCATCCTTTAAATGAAGCTTTATAATAGTTCCCATATCCTTCTTATCAGTAGATTCAATAGTATAACCACTTTCTCCATTACTCTTCCATAAACTTCCTGTTTTCTCATTATACGCTCTAGAAATAACTTCTACCAAAGAAGACACCATAAATGAAGAATAGAATCCTACACCAAATTGCCCAATAATATCAGTTTCCTTAATATTATTATCTTTAGCATTTTTAAATGCTAAAGAACCACTTCTAGCAATAGTACCTAAATTACTTTCTAACTCTTCCTCATTCATTCCTATTCCATTATCAGAAATAGTAATAATACGTCCTTCCTTATCTAATTCTACTAATATACTTAAATCATCTTTATTAACCTTTATATTTTGATTAGTTAAAGATGTATAATAAAGCTTATCTAATGCATCACTAGCATTTGATAAAAGCTCTCTTAAGAATATCTCCTTATTAGTATAAATAGAATTAATCATTAAATCCAAAATTCTCTTTGACTCTGATTTAAATTCTTTCTTTTTCATAAATATTTCCTCCTTTTTTATGAATACTTAATTATTATATCACTATTTTGGCACTTGTCAATATTAAGTGCCAAATAAATACAAAAATAAAAACTATTAATAAATAGTTTTTATATAAAATTATATTTGATTATTAGTATTCTCTTCTTGTTCTTCTACTTCAGGCTTTTCTGCTTCTTCTTGTACTTCATTATTCTCATGTTCTTTATTCTCTTCATCTTTTAATTTATCAGCCTTATCTTTAGCAGCATCTGCTTCTTCCTTAGCTTTATCCTCAGCTTCTTCCTTAGCTTCTTGCTCCTTTTCTAAAGCTTCTTCCTTAGCATCAAGAGCATCTTCTTCAGCCTC
>JAVVTI010000050.1:0-4926 GCA_036653735.1 Bacilli bacterium
ATATTTATAAATCTGTTAGTGGATAATCCATTCAATTTTTTATTATAAAACATTTTATATTTAATTTTTTCAAAAAATCCTTCACAAGCAGTGTTATGAGAACTACATTCTTGATCAAATATAATATCTATCCAAATGGGCCATCTATAATGACATCCTCTATCAGAATGTATAATATACTTTTCACCATTATTTAATTATAGAATACCTGATTCAAGCATTATATTTACTTGTTCAGCATAGGAATAGTCCAAATATTTCAACTCACTAAGCCCACCATCAAAATAATCAACTAATGGAGACAAATATATTTTACCAAACTATCTTGAAAATTCTATAATAATTATTGTTCCTTCAGGATTTGGTTAGTTCTACTTATTAATGCCTACATCTTTTTTTATTAATTCAGCCATCATTTTATACACATCTCTTTCAAGTCTTACTTTTTATAATTCTTTCAATAAATCTTTTATAATTCTTAACACTATTTTTATCTACATACTTAGTCTTATCTTTTATTACGCTTTTATTTTTATAGACATCATTCTTCATATAATTAACTTCCTTTTTTCTTTATTAATAATTATATCATAATTTAAATTTTTAATAGCCCTCTACTAGGATAGCCTAATTTATTTACTGCTCTAGAATATGATTTAAGTTTTAAAAATAATTTTATTGCTTCTTCTATTTTCAATAATTGTATGTATATACTGTCCTACCTTTTTTAAGAAAGTCCAACTTTTCGTCCGCACCCCCTATTTATCACTTTTAATAATAACATTTATAAAAATTTTAAAAGAAAATTTAGAATTAATAAAAACTGTAAAATTCATATTACAGTTTTCATTATAATTCATACTTATTTGGCCTACTATAATAATTTAGTTGTCAAAAACCTACAAAAGTTATTGTCAAAAACCTACATTTTATTTTGACATTTACAAGCAACGTTTAGTGCTAAATTATAAAAAAATCCAAACTTCAAATTAATTTCTTTATCAAATAATTCTAAAATATTATTTAAATATATAT
The DNA here is from genome assembly GCA_036653735.1 of Bacilli bacterium. Classification (GTDB taxonomy): domain Bacteria; phylum Bacillota_I; class Bacilli_A; order RF39; family UBA660; genus CAVCAD01. The sequence continues at coordinate 1,036 of JAVVTI010000050.1, forward strand.
TTTGATAAATATTTAATAATTCACAGTCATTTTTTAATAAAGATTGATAGATAGAATAATGTAGATTATTTCTGCATTTCCTGTTAATAGAATAAAAATCATTAGGAATACATTTATTATTTTCTAATAGCATATTCATTAGATTTGTTATTGCCTTATTATCTTTATTATCATTCCAAAATAGCTCAATAATAATTGATTTACATTTCATTAGAAATAATTGTAATTCAAAATGAAAGCTACCAATATCATATGAAATATCATCACTAAAAATATCACAAATACTTATTATATTTTTAATTTGACTATATCTATATAAGACATATATTTTTTCATCATTATTCATTTGTGAATACTTAAATAAATTTGAAGAAGCATATGATTTTTTATATAATTGTAACTCATTTATCTTAGTAATATATTGTTCAGATAAATTATTAAATATACTAACAATTTCCGAATATATATTTGACGGCATTAATATTTCTATCCATCTCATAGGAGTAACAACTAATCCATTTAATAAATCAAGGTTTTCTTTTTTACTTAATTCCCAATTATTGAAATTTATATCTATTAAGAATTTTTTATTCATTGTCATAACTATATCAAATTCATAATTATCAAAATTTATTCCCATTTCTCGAATTATATTATCGGTAAAATCACTATTTAAATAAGGAGAATATTTTAGATTATGATTTCTAAAATCATGAATTTGTGACTCTTTAATATTACTTTTTCCACTAAGTTTTCCAACTTTAGCTTTTAAAATTTCTTCACAAAAAATTGAACAATAAAATATTAAAAAATTAGCTAAAATTTCTTTTTGATTATAATCTTTTATTTTTCGCTTAATTTCTAATAAAAAACCTAACCAAAATGCATCATTCATTATTTCATTTAGTATTTTTTCGCTATTTTCATCTTCAAAATTCACTATAACATCACCTCATTTAAAAATTCTTATAAATAAAGAATATTTCCAATTCAATGATTCAGCCTCATATAAATGTTCATAATACAAAATTTTTACATCAATCAACGTTCGATCGAACTTCATATTATTATCTAAAACATTTTTTATTTCTAAATATTCATTTCTTATTAAATTATCATTTAGCACCGAACTATCTAATTGTCCATCCAACAATCCATTTATAACATTTAAAAGATAGTCTTTTTCATCATTGATAAAGATTTTAATATATTTAAACATATTTAAAACAGCCAAATATTCATCTTTCTTAATATCATTTAATTGTTGTAATACACCATATATTATTATTTGATAAAACATATAAAAAATTGTTATTCGCTCTAAAAAATCATAAATATTAGATGTAGGAAAAAATTTATTGCTTACGCATGTTAACAAAAATGAAATTCCAATTACTTCAACTAAATATAAAATTATTTGTATTATCCTTTTTGTTATTAAGTAAATTTTATTAATCACTTATACTATTCCTTTCTAAAAAAGTTATATAAATATTTATATATATTATACAGTTAAATATTAAATATTTATATATATTCATTAAAAATAATTAAAATTTAATCCATAATAGTTGCTACCTTTATAGTTCGTAATCTGTACTAGATTGCTCTATAAAGAAATCTATTCGAACTTTCATGTTTGAATTAAATATACGCACCCCGTATTTTGACATTTACAACCATTTAGATACACAAACTAATACTGAATCCAAAACTCTAAAAACTACCAAACAAAATACACCTTCATAACCTCTCTAAGTTATCAAGAATCTCGTCCTTTAATAAAGTATTTCCTTTCATAAAATAACCCTTATAACTACTCTTACTTCTTAAATAAAAATCATGATCTTTAACATACAATTTATTTAATTTATGTCTAATCCTATATAAAGTCTTATTATCATACCTAATAACAAGTTTATTGTTATTAACAATAAACTTATACCCTATAAATGAAACACCCCTATTTAAACTATAAATAGCACTTTTCCTATTAACAGATAACATCTCATCCTTAATCTTACTTTCAATTAACTTATAAATATTATTTAACTTATCCTTATCTGTATCAAAAATTAAAAAATCATCCATATATCTAATATAATATTTACACCCTAAAGATTCCTTTATATAATGATCAACATCATTTAGATAAAATACAGCTAGTATTTGAGAAGTTACAGATCCTATAGTTAACCCTTTATCTTTATTATATAAAGGAATCTTCTCTATTTCTTTAATAATATTTTTCTTATCAAAAGAAGAAATATTAGACCTATTTATTCTTTTAATTTCATTATATTTTAAACTAGATATAGATTTATTAATATAACTCTCATTAGTAGTATTAATCATCTTCTTCAATATATTAATAACATTATCATCCTTAAAAACCCTTTCTAACTTATTAATTAATAACTTATGATCTATATTATAAAAATACTTACTAATATCGATCTTTAAAGCAAATATTTCTTTCTTATCATAAATTAACTTATTAATATATTTATTAATTAAATCAAACGCACAACCAGAACCTTTACCCACTCTTGTTGCAACATTGCTATTAATTAATATAGGATCTAAAACAGGCAGCAATAATTCTTTATAAATCATATGATTTATAATCTTATCATGCATACAATCACTCATAATAATTCTATATTTTCTTTCTTTAATTAAAAATATATTATACCTATAAAACTTATACTTGTTATAATATAAATCACTTAATATTTCAAAAGAATTAGTATTTAAAAATAAAGAATATCTATAAACTTTATTCTTATTCTTACAGTGAGTCTTAATACACCTAAAAGCATCATTATGACTTCTATAATTTAAACACCTAAAATACATACTACTTATTCTTAACATACGCAATCAACCCATAACACATCTTTCTTATCTCACTAAGAAACCCATTCAAACAATTAAACCTTCTCTTCTTAAATATCTTCTTATCATAGGCTTCTCTAAAATATGCATCTAAAATCATAATATTAACCAGTAAATCCTTTAAATATTTACCTCTAATATTACCAACATTAACATTGGCATACAGTACATTTTCAAGTGCACCATACAAATTCTTCTCTATATTATGTTTTAAAGTAAATGAATTCTTATCAAAATTAACAAAAATGTATTTTTCACAATAAGCCCTTAATTGATTAATTTTATTGACAATTTCCATCTGATTCAAAACTACTACTCCTTTTAGTAAGCACTCTAATATAAATATTCTTCGCCTGCGCTACCAAAAAAATATACCTGTGCTTACTACCTATTTAGCACCTATTACTAAGTACTAGGATATACCCTTGTTTCTCTAAATATAAAACCCCATTACAACTAATAAACTATTAGTCATTGTCTTATCTTCTAAAAAGAGCAATTATTCCTTTTACAGTATCTCTTAGTATCAGAGAAAATACGCGCAAGCCGACAGCATTGTTGACATTGTTGTTATTCAAGTTGCCTGGATTATCCGCCCCGTTCACATTGAACACGTTAGCGTTTCCACTATTGAAATTATACGGAGAAGAAAGCCACCGTCGCTGCACCAAAATAGGTTATACCCTATCATACAAGAATAAACCTGTATGACTAAAAAAAGTATAACATAATATCCGAAATAAATATATCAAATATGTCTCAAACCCCCCTTTTTTTGTCTCAAATGATTTTCTAACATTTTTAAGAACTTCTTTAATAACTAATAAAATACTATTTAAAGCCTTATTCCATAAGGCTTTATAACATATTTGTTTACTAAAAAACAATAAAAATGTTTTTTAAAATTAATCAAACCAATTTAATATAAAACTTTCATTTAATCTTTAGTTTTGCAGCAATATCTTGTAAAGCATTATAAAAAAGGGCGTTAAG
>JAVVTI010000051.1:0-4588 GCA_036653735.1 Bacilli bacterium
GATAAAGTGCTTATTATTCGTATTACTTCTCCTTGACTATAGGGGATTATTTTAGTACAATTATAATGGTGATGAAGAAATGAAAACAAAAAAACAAGTAAAAGTTAATACAAAAGATATAAAGGAAGAAAATGAAGTAACATCTTTTATTAAGATTATTTTAGTAATAGGTATTTTATTTTTAGGAGCATATTTATTTACTACATTTATGAATAAAAAAGGATTTTTTAATAAGAAGTATGTTAAGCCTACTGTACCAGAGGCTGTAATAGATTATGATAATATATTAGTAGGTGAAGTATTTAATATTAATAATGATTCTTACTATGTTGTACTAGGAGATTTTAATGGTAAAGATGATGCTTATTTAAGTAGTAGTTTATCTTCTTATAAAGGTAAAACTCCTTTATACAAAGTAAATATGTCAAGTAAGTTTAATAGTGTAGCTAAAGGAGAGACAAGTAATAAAAATGCTAGTAATTCTAATGAACTTATTATAGCTAAAGAAACTCTTATTAAAATTAATAATGGAAAAATAGTTTCATATATAGAGGGTACTGAGCACATAATTAATGAGTTGGATTTATGATAGATGATTTTAATAAGCTTGGTATTAGATATATAGCTAATGCTACATTATCTAATTTAAATACTTATAAGTTAGCATGTAGATGTAAAGGTCTTATTATACCTAAAAATATAGATGAACTTATTAGTAGTATTAAGTTACTTAATAAGTATAAACATTGTTATAAAGTACTAGGTAATGGATCTAATATAATACTTTCAAGTGAGCATTTAAATATATATATTATTAAACTTAATGAGTTTAATAATATAATAGTAAATGATAATATAATCTCTTGTGAATCTGGAACTATGTTTAGCTCACTTATTAATAAAGCACTAGATAGTTCTTTAGTAGGTTTAGAGTGGGGATATGGAATTCCTGGTACAATAGGTGGATGTGTATATAATAATGCAGGGGCATATGATGGTGAGATAAGTGATACTATTATAAAAGTAGATGCTTTAGATAAAGATGGTAATATTGTTTCTTTAAAGAAAGAAGATCTTAATTTTACATATAGATCATCTTTCTTTAAAAATGAGCAAGATTATATAATACTAAAAGCTTATTTTCAATTAACTAAGGGTGATGTATCTTTAGCAAGAGAATTTATTAAATCAAGAATGCAAAGAAGAAAGGAAACTCAACCACTTGAGTTTCCTAGTGCAGGAAGTGTATTTAGAAACCCAGAGGGTTTCTACTGCGGGGAGCTTATAGAAAAAAGTAATTTAAAAGGTTTCTCTGTAGGAGGAGCACAAGTAAGTGAAAAACATGCTAACTTTATTATTAATAAAAATAAAGCAACAGGGAAAGATATAATAGCTTTAATTGATGTAATAAAAAAGACAATAAAAAAAGACTATAATATAGATCTTATTTTAGAACAAGAAATTATTAAATAAAAAAGATTCTTAAATAGAATCTTTTTTCATTGTTTTAATTTCTTTAGCAGATAATCTTATTTTTTTACCATCTAATTTAATAGTTTGTAAATTTACTTTTTGAGTAGTTCTAGTTGCCTTTAAAGAGAATGGTCTATTATTACCAGCCATATTTTTTCTATCAGATATATTTTTTGCCATTACATATTCCTCCTAAGTCCTTTAATAATTTACCATAAATAATTGATTTAGTCAATTAATATTGATATAATTAGCTTATGAAGTATTCTATTAATATTAAAACTAATTATGAACTATTACATTCTTTAATTAAAACTAAAGAATTAATTAGTTTTGCTATAAGTAATAATATTAATTATTTAGGAGTAACAGATACATATTTATTTAATATAATAGAGTTTTATAAAGAATGTAAAAAAAATAATATTAAACCTATTATAGGTACTAAATTTAATATAGATAATAATATATTTTATTTATATGCTAGAAATATACTTGGTTATGAAGAATTATGTAAACTAGTAACTTCTAGGAATGAAAATAAACTTAATATGAGTAATATAATAATAAGTGATAATATAATACTAGTAACAAGTATTTCTAACTATGATGTTTTTAGATGTAAATATAAGTTTATAGGATATGAAAGTATTAATCAAATGAATGAAGCTCTTAAGATAACTAAGAGTGTTATATATAATAAAGAAGTCTTATGTATAAATAAAGAAGATATATTTTATTTAAAATACTTAAATAAAATAAGAGATATGGGTGATACTAATGAATACTATAATAATTACTTAGAAGATATATCCTTTATAGATAAGAAGTATATGGATTACTTTGTATCTCTTATAGATATAGTTATTCCTTCTTACAAAGTAAACTTACCAGTATACTCAGATGATTCATATAAACTTCTTGTTACATTATCTAATAAAGGATTACTTAAGAGACTTGGTAATACTATAAATAATGAGTATAGAACTAGGCTTAATTATGAATTAACAGTTATTAAAGAGATGGGGTTTGTAGATTACTTCTTAATAGTATATGACTATGTATTATATGCTAAGAAAAAGGGTATATTAGTGGGTATTGGTAGAGGTAGTGCTGTAGGTTCATTAGTAAGTTATTCAATTGGTATAACAGGAATAGATCCTATTAAGTATGATCTTATGTTTGAAAGATTTCTTAATAAAGAAAGAAGCTCTATGCCAGATATTGATATAGATTTTGAAGATACTAGGAGAAATGAAGTAATAGAGTATGTAAAGGGTAAGTATAGTAATTATTATTCATCAAGTATTATAGCATTTAGTACTCTTAGTATTAAACAAGCTATTAGAGATATAAGTAAAGTACTTAATACTCCTAATAGTCTTACTAATGAAATAATTAGTACTATTAATAAGGAACTTACTTATGAAGAATTACTTAATAATAAGAATTTCATATCACTTATAAAATATAATAAAGAGGCTTATAATATAATAAATATAGCAAAGCATTTAGAGGGTTCTAAAAGACACATTTCTTCTCATGCTGCAGGATTAATACTTAGTAGTAGTGATATATCTTCTAGAGTTCCTTTATACTTAAATAATGATATATACTTAACATCCTTTTCTAAAGAATATATAGAAGAAATGGGTCTTTTAAAGATGGATTTCTTAGGTATAAAGAATCTTACTATAATAAATAATATATTAAAAGATATAGAGGTTATATATAATAAGAAACTTATATTAAGTAATATAAACCTAGAGGATGTTAGTACTCTTAGTTTACTTACTAGTGGTAAAACTTTAGGTATATTTCAATTAGAATCTAAGGGTATTAGATCATTTCTTAAAGAATATAAAATACTTAAGTTTAATGATTTAATTAATGCTATATCTCTTTATAGGCCAGGGCCTATAAATATGATACCAGAGGCTATTAAAAGAAAGAATATGAATAAGAAATACTTATCATATACTAATATATTAAATGATACCTATGGTATTATTATATATCAAGAACAAGTAATGAAGATACTTAATGTAATAGGAGATTATTCATTAAATAAGAGTGATATTATAAGAAGAAAACTAAGTAAAAAAGATATATCATTAGATAATGAAAGAAATGTATTTATAGAGCATGCTACTAATCATAATTATACTAAAGAGCAAGCTAATGAAATATTTAATGATTTAATAAAATATAGTGGATATTCATTTAATAAGAGTCATGCTGTAGCATATGCTCATATATCATATTATATGGCATACTTAAAAGCTAACTATAAATTAGCTTTTAGTATTAATTTATTAAATGAATATATATCTTCATCTACAAAGACTAAAGAATATATAAATGAATTAAAAACATTAGATGTATCATTTATATTACCTAGTATTAACTATAGTACTAATAAATATATAATAAAAGATAATAATATATTACTTCCTCTTTCTATTATAAAAGGAATGCCTAATAATATAGTAAACTCTATAATAAATATTAGAAATAATAAAATATATAATAATATATATGATATATTTATAAAACTTATAGAAATAAAATGTACTAAAGATATGATAGTTACTTTGATATATTCAGGAGCTATGGATGAATATAACTATACAAGACATACTATTATAGAAAATATAGATAAACTATTAAACTATGCTACTTTATCTTTAAAAGTAGATAGTTCTATTATAGAAAAGCCTTCTATAATAGAGTATAAAGAGTATGATAAGGCTTTTCTATATAATCAAGAACTTCTTTTATATGATTTCTTTATAACTAATCATCCAGTATCTTCTTATGATATAGAAGGCACTATAAAATTAAAAGATATTAAGTCTTATTTTAATAAATATATTAATGTATTAGGGTATATAGAAAATATTAAAGTAATAAATACTAAGACAAATACTAAGATGGCATTTATTAAAATAAGTGATATAGATACTACTATAGAATGTATATTATTTAATGAAGAATATCAAAAGTATATGGTTATAACACAAGGTTTAGTAATAAAAATACTTGGTAAAGTAGAGAAAAGATTAAGTGAATATCAAATTATTATAAAAGAAATAACTATACTTAATAATTAATA
>JAVVTI010000052.1:0-3924 GCA_036653735.1 Bacilli bacterium
GTGTTTTTTTATATTAAATGAAATAGTTTTTAAAATGTTTTTTTTAATAAAAAATATAAAAATATTTTTTATGGAAAAATGTAAATGTTTAAAAATAAGTAAAAAAAACATTGACTTTCATTAATAATATGTGTATGATTGATTTAAAGATAGGAGAAGTATATTATGATTAAAAAAATAATCAAAAGAGATGGTTCAGTAGTTCCATTTAGACCAGAAAAGATTCAAATAGCTATATTTAAGGCTGTTAAAGAAGTTGGAGGAAATGATTTTGAGAAAGCAAAGCGTATTGCAGATAATGTAGTAGATAATGCTAATAGAATATATGCAAATGAAATTCCTAATGTTGAATCAATTCAAGATTTAGTTGAAAAGACATTAATAGAGGGAGGATATGCTAAAACAGCTAAAGCATATATTCTATATAGAGAGAAGAGAAGAGCTGCTAGAGAAAACAATGCTTTAATAGGTGCTACTATTGATATGTTTGGAAAATATCTAAAAGACTTAGATTGGAAAGTTAATGAAAATGCAAACACTGGTAAAAGTATAAATGGATTAAATAATTATGTAAGAGAGGCATTTACTAAGAATTATTGGTTACATGAAATATACCCAGGTAAGATAAGAAAAGCACATGAGGAAGGTTTTATTCATATTCATGATTTAGGTTTCTTTGGTTCATATTGTGCTGGTTGGGATTTAAAACAATTACTTATGAATGGGTTTGGAGGAGTAGCTAATAAGGTAGAAAGTAAACCTGCTAAACATTTAAGAGCGTTTTTAGGTCAAGTAGTTAATTCTACTTTTACAACACAAGGGGAATCAGCTGGAGCTCAAGCATGGAGTAGTTTTGATACTTACTGTGCTCCATTTGTAAAAAATGATAAGATGACTTATAAGCAAGTTAAACAAGCTTTACAGGAGTTTATATTTAACTTAAATGTACCAACTAGAGTTGGGTTTCAGTGTCCATTTTCTAATTTAACATTTGATATTAAAGTACCAAGAACTCTTAAAGACCAACATGTAATATTAGGTGGTGAAATTAAAGAAGATGTTTATGGTGATTATCAAAAAGAAATGGATCTTATTAACTTAGCATTTTGTGAAGTTATGGAAGAGGGAGATGCTAAAGGAAGAGTATTTACATTTCCTATACCTACTATTAATATAACTAAGGATTTTGACTGGAATAGTGATGTAACTAATAAGATAATGGAAATGACATGTAAATATGGTATACCTTATTTTTCTAACTATATAAATAGTGATTTAAGTCCAGAAGATGCTCTTAGTATGTGTTGTCGTTTAAGACTAGATACAAAAGAGTTAAGAAAAAGAGGAGGAGGTTTATTTGGTTCTAATCCTCTAACAGGATCTATTGGTGTAGTAACTATTAATTTACCAAGACTTGCTTATCTATCTAAAAGTTTTAGTGAATTTAAAATACTTTTATGGGAGCAAATGGAGACAGCTAAAAACAGCTTAGAAATAAAAAGAAAAGTTATTGAGGAACAAACTCAAAAAGGATTATACCCATATAGTGCTAATTATTTAAAGGATGTAAAAGAACGTACAGGTGAATACTGGTTTAATCATTTTAATACTATTGGTTTAATAGGAATGAATGAGGCTAGTCTTAATCTATATAAAACAGATATAACTACTAAGAAAGGTCAAAAATTTGCAATTGATACTTTAACTTATATGAGAAATAAAATACAAGAAATACAAGAAGAAACTGGTCATGTATATAATCTAGAGGCAACTCCTGCTGAGGGAACATCTTATAGATTAGCAGCTAAGGATAAAGAAAAATATAAAGATATTATTACTGCTGGAGAGGATGTACCATATTATACTAACTCATCTCAATTACCTGTTGGGTATACTGATGATATATTTGAAACTCTTGATCTTCAAGATGAATTACAATCTCTATATACAGGGGGTACAGTATTACATTTTTACTTAGGAGAACAAATTAAGGATATAGAAACTACTAAGAAGTTACTTAAGAAGATATTTACTAAGTATAAATTACCATATATATCATTTACTCCTTCATTTTCAATATGTAGTGAGCATGGATATCTAAATGGAGAACAGTTTACTTGTCCTACATGTGGTAAGGATACAGAAGTGTATAGTAGGGTAGTAGGATATTTAAGACCTATACAAAACTTTAATAAAGGTAAAAAAGAAGAGTTTAAAGATAGAAAAAAATATGTTATTAAAGATGATTGTAAATGCAAATAAGTGGATTAATTAAGAATTCATTTGTTGATTATCCAGGGGAAGTATCTATAGTGATATTTACCCCTTTTTGTAATATGAATTGCTTCTATTGTCATAATAGACAATTAATAGAAAATCCTCCAGCTATGTATGATGAGGAGGAAATACTTAAGTTTATTGTATCAAGAGTAGGTTTAATAGAAGCTGTTGTAATTAGTGGTGGTGAGCCAACTTTACAAAAAGATTTAGTATCATTTATTAAGAAGATAAAAAGCTTAGGTTTTTTAGTAAAACTTGATACTAATGGATCTAATATAGATGTAGTAAAAGAGTTAATAAGTAATAAATTAATAGATTATATAGCTATTGATTATAAAGCTTCATTAAATAAATATAAAGAAATAACTGGATATAGTGAGTCATTTAAGGTACTAGAAACTATTAATTACTGCAGGTCCTCTTGTATAAACTATGAAGTAAGAACTACTTTATGTCCTACATTAACTATGAAGGATATTGATATTATGAATAAGGAACTAGGAAATGTAAAGTTACATAATTATAACAATTATAGAGTACCTGAATTATATAATAAAGAGGATGAAAAGAGAATAAGAAGTCCTCATTTATCAGTAGAAGAAATATTAAAAGAAACTAATATAAAAAATTGATTATATATATTTTTTATGATAATATAATTACTAGGAGATAATATGGAAAATAAAAAATTAAAAAATTATATTATACTTATTCTTATAGGACTCTTTACTGTTTTATTAACATTATATTTATGTAATATTATTAAAAATTATAAAACAACAAAGATATCTATTAGTCCTCTTACTAGTAATGTAAGTGAAATAAGTTTTAATGAAATGGATGAAGTTTTATCTGAAGCAAAAGAAAATATATTATATTTGAGTAAAACAAGTGATATTAGAATATATACTATGGAAGAAAAGATGTTAAAACTTATAAATAAGAATAAGTTAAATGATAAGATTCTTTATATAAATGTAGATTCTTATCCTAACTATAGTAAGGTGTTAAAAGAAAGATATAGTTTGCTACAAAATATTAATATTGTAGTACCAGCTATACTATATTATAAGGATGGAAACGTATTATATTATAAATCGTCTACATCTAAAAAAATTATTAATGAAAATGAATTATTAAAAGTAGTAGATTTATATGAAGAAAAGAATTAATTCTTTTTTTTTTTATAAAAATATGATAAAATCATACTAAGGAGAGTATATGAAGAAAATATTATTTGTAGTTAGTATGTTATTAAGTATTATATTTAGTATAAAAGTACAGGCTTGTACTTATTCAGATGAAGTTGAATTAAATAAACTTGCTAGTTATACAACATATACTTATGATTATATTGATAGTACTAAGATGTTTAATATTAAAATAATTAATATTCCTCAGGAACTAATGGTTAATAATAAGAAAGAATTTATTGGACCTATAAATAATATAGTAGAAATAAATAATATAGAAATGGGATCTTCTTTAGATATAGGAATATATGCTAGTATTAAAAGTAGTTGTCCTGATAAGAGATTAAGAACACTTTATATAAGACTTCCTTATAAGAATGAATATTATGGAACTCAAAGTTGCGTGGGTTATGAAACAACTGAGGTTTGTAAAAGTAAATTCTTACCATAT
>JAVVTI010000053.1:0-3867 GCA_036653735.1 Bacilli bacterium
TTGAGAAGTTTTTATTAGAAAATCCAGGTGAAGCTAAACAAATAGTAGAAAAATGTATGATGGCTTCTAGGGCTAGAATGGCTGCAAAGAAGGCAAGAGAATTAACTAGAAGAAAAGGGGGATTAGAGTTAACTAATCAATGGGGGAAGTTAGCTGATTGTTCTAGTAAGGATGCTTCTATATGTGAAATATTCATAGTAGAAGGAGATTCTGCTGGTGGTTCTGCTGTTGGTGGAAGAAATTCAAAGACTCAAGCTATTTTACCTTTAAGAGGAAAGATATTAAATGTTGAGAAAGCTAGGTTAGATAGAATTCTTGGCAATGAAGAAATAAGAAGTATGATTACTGCTTTTGGTACAGGTATTGGAGAAGAGTTTAATATAGATAATTTAAGGTATCATAAAATAATAATTATGACAGATGCCGATGTTGATGGAGCACATATTAGAACTTTATTATTAACTCTATTTTATAGGTTCTTTAGACCTATAGTAGAGAAAGGACATATTTATATAGCCCAACCACCTTTATATAAAATAACACATGGTAAGACTTTTAAATACGTTTTAACAGATGAAGCAAAAGAAGAATATATTGCATCTTTACCTTCTTCAACTAGATATGATATTCAAAGAAATAAAGGATTAGGTGAAATGGATGCTGAAGAGTTATGTGAAACTACTATGAATATTGATAATAGAACTCTTGTTAAGATTACTGTAGAAGATGCTATGATTGCTGATAAAGTATTTGAGACTTTAATGGGTGAGGAAGTAGAACCAAGAAGAAAATTTATTGAAGATAATGCTATATATGCACAAAATTTGGATTTTTAGGAGGTTGAAATGGATAAAGAAGAAAATGAAAATTTAATTATTAGTACAGACAGATTAATTAATTCTAATATTGCTACTACTATGGAATCTGCATTTTTAGAGTATTCTATGAGTGTAATTATTCAAAGGGCTTTACCAGATTTAAAAGATGGTTTAAAGCCTGTTCATAGAAGAATACTTTATACAATGTTTGAATCTGGTTATACACCAGATAAAGCTTATGTAAAGAGTGCTAAAACTGTAGGTGCTGTATTAGGTAACTATCATCCACATGGTGATACTGCTGCTTATGATTCTTTAGTTAGAATGGCACAAGATTTTAGTTATAGGTATCCACTTATAGACGGGCATGGTAACTTTGGATCTATTGATGGTTATGGAGCTGCTGCTTATCGTTATACAGAAGCAAAATTATCTAAAATATCTATGGAATTGTTAAAAGATATTAATAAGGATACAGTAGATTTTGTTGATAACTTTGATGGTAGTAGAAAAGAACCAGTAGTGCTTCCTAGTAGATTTCCTAATATTCTCGTAAATGGTACTATGGGAATTGCAGTTGGTATGGCTACTAACATTCCTCCTCATAATTTAGGAGAAGTAGTAGAAGGATGTATTGCTTACATAGATAATAAGGATATTGAGTTATTGGATTTAATGAAAATTATCAAGGGTCCTGATTTTCCTACAGGAGGATTAATTCTTGGTAATAGTGGTATTAAAAAAGCTTATGAAACTGGAAGAGGTTCTATAGCTATTAGAGGAAAAGCTGAAATTATAGAAAAAAATAACAAAAATCAAATTATAATTACTGAAATTCCTTATCAAATAAATAAGATGTCATTGATTCAAAGAATAGCTGAATTAGTTAGAGATAAAGTTATTGTCGGAATAAGCAATCTTAATGATGAGTCTAATTTAACTCATGGTATAAAAATTGTTATTGAATTAAAAAAGGAAGCAAATGCTAATGTTGTTCTAAATAATTTATATAAATATACTCAATTACAATCATCTTTTGGTATAAATTTATTAATGTTATATGATGGACAGCCACAGACATTTGGATTAAAAGAAATTATTAGTAAATATATTGATTATCAAAAAACAGTTATTTATAGAAGAACTAAGTTTGAATTAGAAAAAGCAGAGAAGAGAGCTCACATTTTAGAAGGCTTAAAAATTGCACTTGATAATATAGATGAAATAATTAAGTTAATAAAAAGAGCTAAGAGCGATGATGAAGCAAAATTAGAGATGTCTGAGAGATTTGCATTATCAGAAGTACAAGCTGAAGCTATTTTAGAGATGAAGTTAAGAAGATTAACTGGATTAGAAAGAGAGAAGATCGAAGAAGAACTTGCAGAATTACTTTTACTTATTGAAAGTTTAAAAGTTATTTTAGCTAGTGATGATAAGATTTATGAAATTATAAAAGAAGAATTAACAGAGATTAAAAACAAATTCTTAGATGAAAGAAAAACTCAGATAGATATGAGTTCTATTGAATATATAGAAGATGAATCACTTATTCCTGTTGAGGATATAATGGTAACTATAACACATAATAATTATATTAAGAGAGTCACAAGTGATACGTATAAAGCCCAAAATAGGGGCGGTGTTGGAGTTAAGAGTATGACTACAAATGAAGAGGACTTTGTTGAGCAGGTTATAAATTTAACAACACACGATTATGTTCTATTCTTCTCTAATAAAGGTAAAGTATATAGGTTAAAAGGCTATGAGATTCCTGAATTTTCTAGGACAGCTAAAGGAATTCCATTAGTAAATTTATTACAAATTGATAAGGATGAGAGTATTAATGCCGTAGTTAAAATAGAAAATGACAATACATACAAATGTTTGATGTTTGCTACTAAAAAAGGTATTATTAAGAGATCTTTAATTACTGAATTTGATAATATAAGACAAAGTGGAAAAATAGCTATTTCATTAAGAGAAGGGGATCAATTAATTTCTGTTAAGAAAACAACTGGTGAAGATAATATTCTAATGTGTTCTTCAAACGGACGAATGGTTCATTTTGATGAAAAACAGATAAGAATAATGGGCAGAATAGCAGCTGGTGTGAGAGGAATTAATTTAGGAGAAGAAGAATGTGTAGGTGCTGAAATAGCAACTGAAAATCAATTAGTTTTAGTTGTAACATGTAATGGTTATGGAAAAAAGACTCCTGTGAGTGAATATAGACAAACAAAGAGAGGCGGAAAAGGGGTTAAAGCTCTAAGCGTAACTGAAAAGAATGGAAACATTATAGGATTCAAAACAATTGAAGATGATGCTGATCTTATTATTGTTACTAATAATGGTATATTAATTAGATTAGGAGCCGAGAAGGTTTCAACGCAGGGCAGAGTTACACAAGGCGTGAGACTTATTAACTTAAAGAATGATACTCAAGTTGCTTCTATTTCTTTAATACCAAAAGAAGAACTGCAAGATAAAGATATATCTTCAGAAGAAGTTATTAATGAAGAGGAAGTTGCTTAAGGTAAGTTATGCACATTATATTTAGCAAAGAAAAATGTTAAAATAATGGTAAAAGAAGTATTTATTTAATACTTCTTTTTAATTTCTATTAATCACATATATTTAATATTTATTCAAAATATTAAGAAGCCTTATAAGTAGGCACATTAATAAAAGAATATAAACAAGAAAAAGTTATACACATTATTTTTGCAATTAAAATTAAATAAAAATTTAAATTTTTTATTTAATTTTTTATTATATATTAACTAGAAAAGTATTTCCCGGGAAATAATTTATGCACATGTTTATTAATTTATAAGCAATATAATCCTATAAGTAGCTTTTAAACCCTTAAGTATAAGACTACTTTCAATGTTCCACGTGGAACATGTACAAAATGATATAGAGTAAAAAGTATTTCCCGGGAAATAATTTAGAATGCAAAACTTGTTTTATTCATAGTTAATATGATAAATAATCAGAGTTTTTATTCAATATTAACTAAAAAAGTATTTCCCGGGAAATAATTTATACA
>JAVVTI010000054.1:0-3845 GCA_036653735.1 Bacilli bacterium
AGTTTTAAAAAATGAGTACTTATTTTGATTTTTTAACTTTTTTTAAAATTTTGTTAAAATTCTTAATATTTAATATTTCTGTATTTTTGATTTTAAAGAAAGATTTATATATATCCTCAGTAATTTCAGTATTTTCAAATAAGGGAACATATCCTTTATTTGATAAATATACAGGCTTGCCTTGAATTCACTCTTCATTATTCTAAAAGATTCTTCTATTTCCCATCTTTGTTTATTTATTTTAATTATTTCTTCTGGGCTGTCCTGTAGATTTGTACACACTGCATATAATCCATCATATTTTGTTTCTTCTCTTTCAATAATTGTGTGCATATACTATCCTATCTTTCTTAAGAATAGTCCAACTTTTCGTCCGCACCCCGTGTTATTTTAAAAGGATTAGGCAGTGATGTTAAATTAAAAGTGCTAATTTATGAGTATGCTCATGCTCTAGCGCATGAACATTTACTTAATAATAATCAAGATTATCAAGAACACAAAAATCAATATGAAACCGAGGCAGAAAGTATTGCTCATGTTGTTTCAAAATATTTAGGGATTGATACTAATGATTCATCAGCGAGGTATCTATATGCTTGGAGTAAAGAGAAAGACTTCAAAGAAATAGATGACTCTTTTAATTTGATTGTAAGTGCTAGTAAAAAAATAATAGATAATTTTAGTAAAATGTTTGAAAAAGCAAAGGTATATTCGCCAGATGAACTAAAGCCATCTATATAAGGAGGGATAATTATAGAAATTAAAAAAATTAGTTTAGATGAAGTTAAAAACTTAAGTGAAAACAAAGAGTTTCTTGTATTACAGGGAACTGGTGGTGATTTAAATGATTGAGCACACGGATTTGAAGACATATTTGTAGAAAATATATTGTACCTAAAGATTTTAAATTTGATGAAGCATATAGTTTTAAAATGAAAAGATTAATAATTTAATGCTATCTCTTAATAGTAAGGATATTGATATTGGTAAACTTGCAATATTGAGATTACAATTAAGACAAATATATGGAGCAAAGTGGTTATCTGATTATGTAGATAATTATTTAAAGGTAGATGAACATATTGATATCTAAATTTATATGGAACTGGATTAAGTTTTGGGGACACTACTTTAAAGTGGTATCCCATTAAATAATTATAAATGTTATTATTTTTATCATAAACGAGTTTACGACATTGCTGAGTGGAATGATTATTTTAGGAGGGGTGATAAATAGAATATAAAGCTAATAATAGTAATAGTATTAAATGTAAAGGGGTACATTTAATGAAAATAACTGAAAGTTTTAAAGATAATAGTAAAAATCTGGTGGAAGTTTTAGAAGTTTATTTGAAAATGGTGCTTAATATTGAAAAAAGATAGAAATTGTTTAAGAAGATTTGGAAACAAATTAAAACAGAGTTATAATGCACTTGAGCAATGGATGTTATACAATTAGGAAGGAGTAAAATGTATAATACAATACTTCAATCACCAGAATTTTACAAAGTAGGACTTTATATTAGATTATCTCAAGAAGATGATAAAGTTCATAAAAGGGAATTAGAGAGTGAAAGTATAGTTAATCAGAGAAGTTTACTCATGAATTATTTAAAAAGTAATGGTTTTATATTTACTGATGAATATGTTGACGATGGGTACAGTGGAACTAACTTTAATAGACCTGAGTTTTTACGATTAATATTTGATATAGAAAGTGGAAAAATAAATTGTGTCATTACAAAAGATTTATCTAGATTAGGAAGAGATTATATACAATGTGGATACTATGTTGAACAGTATTTTCCACTAAAAAAAGTAAGATATATTTCTATACTGGATAATGTAGACACTTTTCTAGATTCTGCTAATAATGATATTGCACCATTTAAAGCGTTGTTTAATGATATGACCAGTAAAGATACATCAAAGAAGATCAGGTCTATATTAAAGAACAAGAAACTAGAGGGAAAGTTTATTGGAAGTAAGCCTAGTTATGGTTATATAAGAGATCCTTTGGATAAAGGACACCTCATCCCTGATCCTATAACTGCTCCAATAGTAAAGAGAATATTTAAAGAGTTATTAGATGGTAATAAAGTTATTGATATTATTGAAAGACTCAATAATGAACAAATACCTACACCTAGTGTATATAAGGGAACAAAGCCTTCCAAACAACAAAAAACGGGTAATTTATGGACTCATAGTAGTCTTAACAAAATAATTAAAAATAGAATGTACACAGGAGATATGATTCAAAATGTTCAAGCTAAATTAAATTATAAGTCACAGAAAAGATTGGCTCTCTCTACTGAATATTGGATAATAGTAGAAAATACTCATGAAGCATTAGTTGATAGAAATGTTTGGGAAAAATTACAAAAAACATCATATAGAACTAGAGTAACTAAACATAATAGACCTAAAAGATTACTAGAGGGGTTAGTATATTGTAATGAATGTGGTAATATGATTTCTGTATCTCATAAAGATAAAAACAATTATTGGTCAATGAATTGTAATAAATATTCAAGAAGTCCTAGACTTCATTTATGTAGTAGTCATTTTTTTAATTATGATGTGTTTGAAAAAAATATATTAGACAAGATTAAATCAACGTGTGAAGGATATCTTAAGAAAATAGATATAAAAGATTTGTCTGGTAAAATTAAAATGATAGAAAATAATAAAAATAGTTTGAATGAAGAAAAAGAAAATTTATCAAATAGCATCAACGAATTACAAAAAAAAATAGATGCTCTGTATGAAGATAGATATAATGGAATAATTGCAATAGATACTTATATTAGATTATCAACTAAAACAGAAAATATAATTAGACAATACAAATCAAGGATAAGTGAAATAGAAACTGCATTAGAACAAATAGAGGATAATAAACTAGCTAGTGAATTAGAATCAACTATTAAGAAACTATTAGATATAAAGAAACCTAGTAGGGATTTATTATTTACTTTAATAAATATAATAGTTGTTGATAAAGATAAAAACATAGAAATAATTTATAATTTTTCTAAGTAAAATAATTAAAGCAAATGAACACATGATATAATGTTTATTGGAGGTTATCTTGTGAATAATAAAATAATTATAAATAAAGCTAAATGTAAAAAATGTAATGATATAATTGAATCAAAGACAGTCCATGATTTTAAATGGTGTTCATGTGGAAACATAGCGGTAGATGGTGGACAGGAATATATTAAAAGATTTGGTAATTTGGATGATATAATTGAATTATCAGAATATGAAAAGAAGTTAAAAGATACGAATAAAAATAAAATAAATATTTAATATTATTAAAGTGTGACAATTTGTCATGGGTTAAATTAGTATTGCTGTAGTTTGTTAATTTGACAAAAAATATAGTATAAAATATGATAAAATAGAATTGAGGTGATAGGTATGAACATATCTGATAATAAAAATATAACACTTAATTATCTTATGAATAACACAGAAAACTTTTATTTTGATAGAAAAAGAGGAAAAATATCAAGTCAAGATTTAGCAAACGAGATCAGGATAAAATCATAAATTAATTGGAATTAATCTTATAGAGTGGACAGGTACATCAAAATCAGATACAAAAGGTAAATATATTATTAAAAAATAAATGATTTCTGATTGTTATAAGTCATTATTGTTTGCTAGCGTTCACTAGCGTTTACTAGCGTTCACTAGCGTTTATTAGTGTTCATTTATGCTTGATAAAATTATAATAATATATAAATATTTAGTAAGTAATATACAATTTTGTACTTCAGTGGTGGTGATGGTGCTGAAGTTGTTTATTCTCTTAGAAATAATAGTAAGTTTGC
>JAVVTI010000055.1:0-3837 GCA_036653735.1 Bacilli bacterium
ACCATAATACTTGCTTTTTGGCATAAAATAGTGTAGTATTAAGAGGAAGTTTATTCATGAGTGATATAGTTCCCTTCGGCATATCTCTAAGAATAGACCGATTAAATAGGAAATGGAGGATAATTTTTATGGCTTTAAACAAAGAACAGAAAGACAAAATAATTTCTAAGTATAAAAGAGAAGAACATGATACAGGTTCTGCTGAAGTTCAAATAGCATTATTAACTGAACAAATTAATATTCTAACTGAACATATGAAAGAACATATTCATGATTATCATACTAAATTAGGTCTTTTAAAAAAAGTTGGAAAAAGAAAGAGTTTACTTAATTACTTGAAGAATGAAGATGTAACTAGATATCGTAAACTTATAGAAAAATTAGGATTAAGAAAGTAGGCACTGTTTTAAGTGTCTTTTTTTAGGAAGAGGAGAAATATGAAAAGAATTTTTGAATATGATTTTAATGGTAGAACATTAATAGTAGAAAGTGGAGAACTTGCTAAACAAGCAAGTGGAAGTGTACTTGTAAGATATGGAGATACTGTTATATTATCAGCTGCAGTAATGGGTAAAAATCCTATAGATGGGGATTTCTTTCCACTTACAATACTTTATCAAGAAAAACTATACTCAGTAGGTAAAATACCTGGTGGTTTTATTAAAAGAGAAGGAAGACCAACAGATAATGCAACACTTACTGCAAGAGTAATAGATAGACCTATTAGACCAATGTTTGATGAAAACTTTAGAAATGAAGTACAAGTTATCAATACAGTTTTAAGTGTAGACCCAGATAATACTCCAGAAATGACAGCATTATTTGGTACTAGTTTATCGCTTGGTATTTCTAATATACCTTTTGATGGCCCGGTATCTGGTGTTGTAGTAGGAAGAGTAAATGGAAAACTGATTATAAATCCTACTTGTGAAGAGATGGAAAATAGTGATATTTCACTTACAGTATCTGGAACTAAATATGCTATAAATATGGTAGAAAGTGGTTCAAAGGAAGTAAGTGAAGAAGATATGTTAGAAGCACTTATCTTTGGACATGAAGCAGTTAAGGAACTATGTTTAATACAAGAAGATATAATAAGTGAGATTGGAATACCTAAAACTGAGGTTATAATAAGACAAATAGATAAGGCTATTATAAAAGAAGTAGAAGATAATATTAAGAAGGATATGCTTAGTGCAATTCAAATTAAAGATAAATTAGAAAAATATGAAGCAATAGATAATCTTAAAGAAAAGGCTGTAGCTGACTTTGTATTAAATCATCCTGAAGAGGAAGATATTGATTTACTTATAAAGGATGTTAAGAGTATTGCTAATAAAATAGAAGGCGATGAAGTAAGAAGGTTAATAACTGAAGATAAAGTAAGACCAGATGGTAGAAAGATGGATGAGATAAGAGATTTATCTGCTTCTATTGATATATTACCTAGAACTCATGGTAGTGCTGTGTTTACACGTGGGCAAACACAGGCTTTAGCTGTTACAACACTAGGGGCTTTAGGAGAACATCAAATACTTGATGGACTAGGAATAGAGGATTCTAAGAGATTTATATTTCATTATAACTTTCCTCAATTTTGTGTAGGAGAAACTGGTAGATATGGTTCTCCTGGTAGACGTGAAATAGGTCATGGTTCTCTTGCTGAAAGAGCTTTATTACAAGTAATGCCAAGTGAGGAAGAGTTTCCTTATACAGTACGTACTGTATCTGAAGTACTTGAGAGTAATGGATCATCATCACAAGCTAGTATATGTGCTGGATGTATGAGTCTTATGGCTGCTGGAGTTCCATTAAAAGCACCTGTTGCAGGTATAGCAATGGGACTTATTACAGAAGATGATGAATGTAATAAATATACTATTCTTACTGATATACAGGGATTAGAAGATCATATGGGAGATATGGACTTTAAAGTAGCTGGTACTAAGAAGGGTATAACAGCACTACAAATGGATATTAAAATAAAAGGGGTAACAAAGGAAATACTTAGTGAAGCTTTAATGCAAGCTAAGAAAGCAAGATATGAAATATTAGATGTAATACATAGTGCTATACCAGAGGTAAGAAAAACACTTAGTCCTTATGCACCTAAAATTAGAATGATGAATATTAATCCTGAGAAGATAAAAGATGTAATAGGTCGTGGTGGAGAGATGATTACTAAGATAATTCTAGAGGCATCTAATGTTAAGACAGTTAATGATAAAGATGCTGTTAAAATAGATTTAGAGGATGATGGAAGGGTAGTAATATATCATACTAATACACAGATAATAGATAAAGCTTATAAGATGATAGAAGATATTATAAAGGAAGTTAAAATAGGTGAAATATATACTGGTAAGGTAGTTAAAGTAGAAGACTTTGGTTGCTTTGTAGAACTATGGCCATCATGTGAAGGCTTAGTACATGTTTCACAACTTGACTTTAAGAGAGTAGAAAAAACTAGTGACTTTGTTAAAGTTGGAGATGAAATAATAGTTAAAGCTATGGGCTTTGAAAGAGGTAAGCTTAACTTATCTAGAAAAGAAGCACTTCCTAAAGTAGTTAAGAAAGAAGATTAATAGTATATTTGTGATACTTTAATAATACAGATGAGTTAGTTATATACTATTTTCTTTACTTTATGCATACTATTTTTAATGAAAGGCTTATATATGTTTAATAGGGATAAAAATAAGAATGAAATTATAATAAAAAAGATAAATGAAGATAATGTAGTAGAAGTAATAACTAAGAATATAAAGACACCAAATATATTTTATATAGTGCTTAAAACTATATTGTCTATTGTTGTTATATCGTGCATATGTATGTGTTTTATTGATTACTTAATAACTGTTAATAATAAGAAACCAATATTTTGTTTAATAGAAGAAACTAATAATAAGAATGATGATCATATGTATAAATGTACTGGTTTTATATATAAGTATTATATATATAAGAATAATAAAGATGTTTTTAAGAAGTTTGGTGGTCTTTGGTTAGATGATAAAAGTATAATAAAAGAGGCTAATAATTAGCCTCTTTTATTTTTAAGTACTACTCCTAAATTATCAAATAAATGTCTCATATCTTCATATTCATCTTTAGATGATCTAATAACATCAAAGTCTTTTAAATTATTAGGACTAAACATATCATTAAATTTGGGTCTTTCTCTATTAGAACATTTATAGTATCCTACTGCTATACTATTTTTCTTACTCTTCTTATTTTCAAATACATCAAGTTTTCTCATATAAGAACCATCATCAGGTGTACTATATAAATCAGCTTCTCTTATAGACTTAAAATCAATTGAATCATTATGTTCATCATCAAAGACATAAGAATAGTTATATATTTCTTTATTAGCTTGATATACTTCTATACCCATATTTTTAGTAGTACCTTCTTTATCAGTTGCTTTTTTAAATACAGTAATAAAGTCATCTACAAACTCTATATTAATAGAGTCAGTTTCTAGAGTTGTAGTATCTTTATTAATAATATTAATACTACTAATATGCTCTATAGATGGTAAGAATTCTACTAAAAAAACAATATTACCTTTTGGTGTTTTAGCACTATAACTATTTTTAGTAATAGTTTTAACTAGTTTCTTATTCCTAAAAGTATTTATAATATTTTGAACAGTATACTGTGAAATACTTTTATTAGTTATATACTTACTAACAGTAGATAAAAAACAATTAAAATTCTCCTCAAGTAACTGGTTTTTAATATCATATAAATTCATAAATATTTCCTCCTTCTTTAAAAATAGGTATATATTATATAACATTTATTTATATATGTAAAGATAAAGTG
>JAVVTI010000056.1:0-3550 GCA_036653735.1 Bacilli bacterium
GGTGGTCATTGTTGGCTTGAGACACCACAATCAATAATTGATACTACCTTGATGATTGTACTTGATAAAAGTTTAAAATGTGAGTTAGGTTATATTGAAGAACAACGAGTAACATCTTATCAACTATCAAGTTCTAGTAATTATCAGGCAAGAAAAGAATTTGTTAATGATTTGAGTATAAGAAATAGAAGACAATTATAGGTTTTTTCTTGCTAAGTAATAATTAATTATATTAATTAAAAAAGAGAAGTGATTCTCTTTTTTGATATTTATTTGAATATAAATTATTCGAATAATTTTATTGTTAAAAAAGTTCGAAAATTATGGTGCTGGAACTACTGGACATTCTGTACATAAACAGTCTCCAAATAATTCAAGTTTGCTTTGTAAAATTGTTTCTAATCTTGTTATTGAGTTTACCATAAGTTGTACTGATTTATTAACAGCTAAAAGTTCTGCATTTGTTTTAGATAATACTAGTGCTGCTTGTATTTTTTCTCCTTCGGCATTTAATATGTGTGATAAAGCTGTTTGTTCTAAGGCAACTGATTCAACTATATCTGTTATAGCTTGGCATTTAGTAATACCACTATTTTTTATTATAGGCATTGACATAATATTATTCCTCCTTCATAATAAGATATGTTATGAATAAAAAAGTGTATATAAAAATTTAATGTTTTTAACTATTTGCATGGATTATAGTAATCGTTACATACTGGGATACATCTTTTATAGCATGGTTTTAATGTATTAATTGCAAGTAGATTTAAATATAATATTATATTACCACACTGACAAGGTATTGTTATTTTTTTACAAGGTTTTTTACAAATAGTTAAAATTACTTTTTTTATACATATATCTTTATGAATAATTTCTATACATATCTTATTTATATATATTTTTTTAATATTTAGTATTAAATCATTTGGTAGATATAATACAGTAGGTGATAAAAAAGTATATGTTTCTTTAAATATATTTAAGTCATTTTTAATTTTAATTTTTAAATAAGCTAGGGTTTTATATGGCATAATCTCACTCCTTCTTTATGTTTTCAATTTATAATATGTTAAGTATATATATTTGTTATGGCAAAATCATTATAAATACATATAATAAAATGAAAAGTAAGGTGATGAAAAAATGATAAAAATAGAAAAAAAGATTCCGCTTTTAAATGATCCTATACATATATATACTGGTGGTACTTGTAGGAGTAAGAAGTATATTATGCTTTTACCTAGTATGAAGGAGATAGTGGAATATGGTTTGTGTGGTAAAAAGAGTGAAGTTTTTAATGTTAGTAGTTCTTATAATAGTGTAACTATAAATTATGATGATTGTCTTTTATATATGTCAAGTGAAGAGAACAATGATATTATTTATAGAGCTACTTTTAACTATCATGAACTTGATTCTATTAAGCTTAAAATACCTAGTGAGTATAAAATGCATATTAATTCTATATTTCTTAATACTTGTTTTAATAAAATATTAGTATGTACTAATAAGAAGGTATATTCTGTTGATTTATGTGGAAACTTTATTACTTCTGAAATTTCTGGTAGTTCTATTCAAAGTTTATTAGGTGGTTCTAAGGCTGAGGTTTATAGAAGTAATGGATGTTGTAATGCTTTAATTAAGGTTGAAAATTCTAATTATTTTAGTTGCTCTGGTTATTATTGTAATGATAAAATTGTTTGTTATGTTAAGGATAATTCTGCGTATGCTGCGAGGATATCTTCTAATGGTAATATTATATCTAATGATTATATAGGTGATGATATTGTTATTAATAGTATACTGGATGTTAGTGGTAATCTACAATTTTTAGTTACTAGGAATAAGAAATATAATTATATTTATTTAACTAATTTATGTTGCAGGAATGCTTGTGAATGTTGTAATACTGAGTGTAAGTGTGATAGTGAGTGTTATGTATGTAACTCTTGTGATCCATGCAATGAATGTAATGAATGTAACTGTGATGCTGATTATATGGAGATAATTAATTGTTGTAATAAGAAGTCTAAGTGTTTTGCAGGGGATATAATTGAGTCTATTGCACTTATAGAAACTGCATTATCACATATATTAAATGCTGAGGGTGAAAAGATACAAAAGATAATTGAAATATCTGATGATCCTTGTGAGCTTATTAAGGTTAATGATTCTGTTAATCAGGTTATTAAGAATATTACATTTTTAGAGCATGTTTTATATAATAAATTAGAGCTTGCTAAGGAACTTGAGGGTAACTCTAAAAGTGCGTGTGAAGAAGAAGTAATTGATTGTGATGAAGTGGTAGAAGAATGCAAAGAAGAGGATAATGAGTCTTATGAGGAAATAATAAAGGAAGTATAGATAATAAGTTAATGGTTATATTTTTTAAACTAAGATAGTAATTAAGTATCTTAGTTTTATGTGTATTTTTAATTGTTTATAGGTTATAATTTATATATAGAAAAGTATTTGAAACTTTTTAATAGTTTTTTAACTCTTTATAAGTGAGGTATCAGGATGGAAAACGAATTTGATCAAATTTACAATCGGTCATACCCTTTCTTGTTAAAATATGTTATTGCTAAAATTGATTGTATTAGTAATGCGGAGGATATTTTACAAGAAGTATATTTAAAGCTTCTTCTTATAATTGATAGGAAGGGATTAAGTTATATAAAGAATGAAAGAAAGTTTCTTTTAAAACTTACTAAGAATGAATTATATAAGTACTATAGTTTAAGAGAGAAGTTTAAGAGTGTATTTATTAGGGATGATGAAGTAATTGATACCTTATTACTTTCTGATACTCAAAGTAATTCAAATAATGATATAGATTTGAAAATCGATATTAAAGACATTTGGGACTTTATTAGTAAAGAACCTATTGATGTACAAAAAATCCTATGCCTTTATTATTTAGCGGATTGTAGTATTAAGAGTATTGCTTTATTTCTTAGTATGAATGAAAGTACTGTTAAGACTAAACTATATCGCACTAGGGATAAACTTCGTGAAAAGTATGGGAGGCGCTTATAAGTGGGAAAGTTTAAGGATACATTTAATGAGTATGTGTTTGATAGTAATAGATTAAAAAATAAGATAAAAGAAGAAAGAGAGAAAGAGATTATGAAAAATTATAAGAAACCTATTTTAATTGCATGTTCTGCATTACTATTGTTGGGTGTTATTTTAATACCAATTATTATAAAGAAAGAGTATAAGAGTGAGATTAAGTATACTTCTTATTTGAGTGAGAATAAAGCTCTTACTAAGCAAGAGAAGGAATATGATTCTAAGTTAAAGGATTTATTTCATAAGTATGAAAAAGGTGAAGTAACTATGGAAGATTATTTGAAGGAGATAGAGTTAATAAGAGTAGTTAAGAATGATTTTAAGGTTAAAAAAGTAGCTCTTAAAGATAAGTATGGTATTACAAGTAATTTGAAGTTAGATAAGGTTAAATTTAGTAAAGATAAGAAACAGGATGAGGCATTAAAGGCTATTTATTTATCTAGTAAACAGTTAGAGGATAAGGATGCAC
>JAVVTI010000057.1:0-3509 GCA_036653735.1 Bacilli bacterium
CTATCATTGATGATGCCTTATCATTTCCTATAACATTTGCAGTAAAGTAAGCATACGTTATACCTACTACTGCTAAAAGTAAGGTAAGTGCACTTACTATACTTAGAGTTAATATAACTTTCTTATTACTCTGTTCCATCACTTAATTCTCCTTTATTACTAACACAATTGTATTAGTTTATTCATTCTATGTCAAGCATTTTATTTTGAATTGTTTATAACTGTTATTATTAAAAGTGATAAATATGTCAAAGTTAAAAGGTGATAGTTTATCACTTTTATAATAAAATTTATAGTAAAGCCTCTAGATAAAATCTTGTATTATTTTCATTACATTTCTTCACTAATAATAACTTTCTACGTGATGATACATCACAATCTACAACAAAATATACTACTAAATTACTAACATCACTATCTGAACTTATAATAAAGGTATACCTATAAAAGTATAAGCCTATACAATATAGCATACAACTTCTTATACATTCCTTACCTATCTTTCAAAGTAAAAAAAGCTGTGTCAAAATTCATTTGACACAGTTAAGTTTATAAGGTCTCAAATCACATATGGTGAAACTTTGGTGCCATTTCCTGATACTGTCAGAGTATCAGATGCCAGCGAAATCACTGCACGCAACCCGAGGCCACCGTTGACATTGTTGCCAAACAAGAAGCCTGGATTAAACGACCCATCCACACTGAACACGAAAGCGAACCCATTGTAGAAATAGAATGAAGACGAGAGCCACCAACACCCTAACGCGGCACTTCGATTTGCATTATCATATAAATAATAATCCGGACTCTCTGAATACAATATGCCTCCGGCGTAAGCGACTTCGTCGGCCGTTAATAAGCCACCTTTGGTGGCAATATTATCGCTTGCATTTGGACATTTGAATTGCGGTGTATTATTATTGTATAATCTTGTTCTTCCACCATAGGAATCAGATGTTCCACTTTTATCATTACACACGTTCCATGTTGCAGCTTTATTATTATTTGCACCTGTTATATTATTATTATACCACATTTCTATATCTGTTTTAACAGTTGATCCTACATAGTTCACATATGTTGCTTGATCCCAGCTTGGATTCCAAACATGTCTTGCTGAATCAATGTATCCATCTTCAGTACTATTTCCACCTAGTATTAATTTTACAGTTCCATCTTCATTTATTCTAACTATTCTCCACATTTTACCTGCAAATGATACATAGTTATTTTGAACTGAGCCTCTAAAGAAGTATGTTGGTTGATTATTTTCTGTTTTACCAGCTCTTGCTTCTTTCCATAATCCATTTTCACTCTTATCTGCTGGAGCAACGTGGCCAAACATAGAATCATTATCTACATTTCTTACCGTATTGTTTGCCATTATTGCTTCTCTTATTGGTCTAGTTACAAATATTTCTTTCCAGTGAGCATATATTGTTTGTGCAGCTGTTATTGTAACCTTTGTTGATGCTTCTATCTTTGTTCCGTTTGTTTGGTCTGTAAACCAACCTAGAAATTCATAGTTAGCTCTTACTGGAGTAGCAAGTGTTCCATAAGTACCGTCATATGTTACTGTTGTACTAGCTGGTGAAACTGTTCCGCCATTTGCATTATAGTTTACTGTATATACTTGTGGTGTGTAAGAAGCTGTTAAAGTTGTAGAGCCTACACCCTGTTTTAAATTATTATCAGTTAAAGTACCACTTCCTGTTACAGCCCATGATGCGAAGTTATATCCAGTTTTTATAGGAGTGCTTAATGCTTGCACTGCTTCATAATAAATATTATATGTTGTGTTTGTTGTTTGTCCATTATAACTTCCTGAAGAAGGATTAACAACTAAATCATATTTATTTCTATTATAGTTATAGTTAAGTGTATTAGCACTTGTTTTTATTGTTAAGCTTTGAGCAGAAGGTGAAGTAAATCCAGCATATGTTTTAGTGCTTGGTGTTACAGTTGAACCAAATGCCGCACTCTTTTCTTCTGTATCAGCAGTTACTAATGTGTATCCTGTTCCACTTACATTTTGCTTATTATGATATGTAATATATGGATATGTATTTACTTGCCATGAAGCAGTTAAAGTACATGGTTCTGCTCCCATAGTAAATGTTTTAGAGTTAAGTGTACTAAGAGTACTTGACTTAGTCCATCCTGTAAAAGTATATCCTTCTTTAGTAGGATCTTCAATAACTTTAGTTCCGTTATAGTCTAGGTTATAGACTGAAGGTGCTGTTTTCCCATCAAATATACCACCCTCCGGATTTACTGTTAGGTTATATTTATTTGATGTGTAAACAGCTTTTAATGTTGTTTCTTTTTCACCCATAGTAAATGTAGTACCAGATAAAGTACTATTATTTGTTCCTGTTATAGCCCAGTTACTAAATGAGTAACCAGTTTTAGTAGGATTACTAATATTCTTAGTTGCTTTATATTTTAAATTATATGTTTGTGGTGTTGTAAAAGTTTCCCATGTACCACCATCTGGATTTACTATTAAATTTGAATATGGTGTTAAATCCTGATATTTAATTATTCCTGCTTCATTCTTTACCCAAAGAGTAGCATCATAATCTTTTAATGTTATATTAACATTAAAAGAAGATGTTTTATCTACCTTTATCCATGTTGTTGGCATATTTAATACTTTAGTAACTTTATAATTATTACTAGTATTGTTTAGTGGTTTAACACTATATTTATTATTATTTGATGTTTTAACTAGTCCACTATCATATGTAACAGCATAACCTACTACTGAGTTTCTATTATCTTTAAGTGATGCAGTTAAATTAAGTCCATTGACAACAGGACTTTCTATTACTAAAGAATCAGCTTCTCCAGCTTTAAACTCTAGAACCTGTAGCATACCACTAAATGATTTACCTTGGTTATCATTTTGTGCAGCTCCAGTTTCTTTAAATGTTATTTTAAAAGTATACTCATGCATTTCATCTTTATTGATTATTAAGTCTGTTGCTCCTGGAAGATATTCATTAAATTCAGGTGCAACAGCCTCTCCTGTAATAACCTTTCCAGTACTTCTTTTTACTTCATATACTAAATCACTTTTAGTTGCAAAAGTATTTACTACTTTATCCCATCTAATATTATAATGTACTGGAACAGTTCCAGTATTTATTACTTTAAATGTTTTAGTAACACTTGCTCCTGGCATTGCATTTGGAAGTGAAATCTGTGGTCCATCTATAAAGTCAACACTTAAAGTTCCAGTGTTTACTATCATTGATGATGCCTTATCATTTCCTATAACATTTGCAGTAAAGTAAGCATACGTTATACCTACTACTGCTAAAAGTAAGGTAAGTGCACTTACTATACTTAGAGTTAATATAACTTTCTTATTGTTTTTCTCCATATTTTATATTCTCCTTTATTACTAATACAATTGTATTAGTTTATTCATTCTATGTCAAGCATTTTATGTAACTATTCACGGGCAAATTTAAGTTGCATTATAAAACACTATTAGTTAGTTC
>JAVVTI010000058.1:0-3485 GCA_036653735.1 Bacilli bacterium
TGTAGTACATATTACTTAGTAAATGGTACAAGGAAAGGATAGTTCTTAGTTAGAGCTTCTTTATACTAACTTTTATATACTAACTAACAATTACTTTATACTAATTATATATAAGTAATTCATGTTGAGCTCTAGTACATGCTACATATAAAAGATTCTTTTCTAATTTCTTATATTTATTCTCACTATCATTATAAACAATAACACTATCAAACTCTAAACCTTTAGCCATATAAGCAGGAATAATAAGTAATTGTTTATTAAACTTCTCTGTCTTACTATTAATTAAAGATATATTAATATCATTCTTTAATATATTATATAACTTACTAGCTTCTATATCATCTTTAGTAATAATAGCAACAGAGCTATAACTTTCTTTTAAATAAGATATATTATTAATCATTGTTTCTTTAATAGGTAATAATGAATTAATAGTTTTAACCTTCTTATTAGTCTTTTTTCTTATAGCACACACATGATTAAGACCCAGTATCTTATTAGTAAACTTAATTATTTCTTCACTAGATCTATATGTCTTATTAAGTTCAAAGTAAGAAGATGGTATAATTTTATTAAGTATATATAAATTATCATACTTATAATAAGGATTAATAGTCTGATTAGTATCTCCTAATATAGTAAAAGAAGCTTTTCTAAATATCTTAGATAGTATTAAATACTGTAAAACACTATAATCCTGTGCCTCATCTATTACTATTTGACTTATATCATAATTACGTTTAAACCCCTCTAATAACCCTTTCATATATACAAAAAGTAATGCATTTTCATAACTAATAGTATTAGATGATAAGAATTCTTTTATTTCTTTCTCACTTATTTTAAACTTAGAATACTTACTACTAAAAAAGTTAATAAATATTTCTTTATAAGTTTTAGGTATATTAATATTCTTAAATATAAGTTTCTTATATGTAGATACTTTTTTATGCATACCATTATAGTTTCTCTCACTTAGTTTAATAGATATCTCATCTATAGCACTAAAAAGAGGAATACTACAGTACCTAGTATTAATCATATAATTAAGTTCTTCCTTAGTAACATTATATATCTTATTTTCTACAAAACCATTAGTAAAACTAACCTTCTTAGTAAGATCATCTATATAATCATTTATATCCTTTATAATCTCATTACTTTGCTTATATGTTACAAATGGAATATTAGTTACTTTATAAGTATAGAAATAAGCTATAAAGTCTATAAATGATTCTACATATTTAAACTCAGATATATTCTCACTTAAATAATCATGAAATGTAGTTTGTAATGTATTCTCTTCTCCTAATTCTGGTAATACACTAGATATATACTCAGTAAATACATTATTAGGAGAAAATATTAATATATTATTTGATTTTAAATTCTTAACTTTATATAATAAAAAAGCTATTCTATGAAGTGCCACAGATGTTTTACCAGACCCAGCTATACCTTGAACTATTAAGTTCTTATCTTTAATATTTCTTATTACACTATTCTGTTCTTTCTGTATTGTATTAACAATATTTTTCATATGATCACTTGATGCACTAGCTAAAACTTCTTGTAATAAATCATCTTGTACATTTATATCATTATCAAATACTCTTACTAGTTTAGAATCAATTATCTTATATTGTCTCTTTCTCTCTAAATACCCATTTATAGTACCATCAGGTGCTTCATATGAACAATCACCTACTTCATAATCATAGAATAAACTACATATAGGACTTCTCCAATCATATAAAATATTATCAAAGTTCTTATTACATAAATATGTTAAAGATATATTTATTTCATATTTCTTATCTTCTTCATCTCTAAATATAAAACTAGCAAAGTAAGGACTAGGCATTATTTTACAAAGTTTCTTAAAGTATTCTTCTTTATTTATAATCCTTCCAGCTTCTAAAGCATCCTCACTAATAACTTCATTTAACTCCATATCATCAAAAGAAGAAGATGAATTCCATATAAACTTTCTAAATTCTTTTATATTCTCTTCATCATTAATAAGATCCTTCTTAAGAGTTAAAATCATATCTTTTAATAGTTTATTTATCTTACTTAATTTTCTTTCTTCATATGCTTTATCTTTATCACTAATATTCACTCTATTACTCCTAAAATCACTTTACTACTATTACTTTATCAACAGGCATTAATCTAAGAAGAACCTTACCCTTAATATCTTTTATATTTACTAAACCAAATTCATGGTTTCTACTATCAATAGAACCTTCTCTATTATCACCCATTACTAAGTAATAATCATCAGGAAGTACCCCTCCTTCACACCCCTTTATATAACATACATCATTAAAATTAAAATCCATTGTCTTATGATTACCTACATAATCCTCAAGTAAAGGTAACCCATTAATATATATAATACCATTATTAACATAAACATCATCCTTAGGAGTACCTATTATCCTACGAATATATAAAGAATTATTCTTATTAATAAGTACTACATCCTTAGTCATAGGTTTACTTATTAAGTAATTAAGCTTATTTATTAAAAAACTATCATCTATATTATATAAAGGATTCATAGTATTATCCTTTATACTATATATTTTAAACATTAATAAACATCCTACTATAATAATAGTTATAAGTATAAAGTATATATAGTTTCTTTTAAAAAATCTTTTCATCTTCTTCACCTTCTTATATTATATAAAATAAGAAGAGTAATGTAAACAAAAGATTTTTTAAAAGAATAAAACTCTTTCTAAAAGAGTTTTATATATACATTACTTAGTACTACCCGCTAAGTAAGTAGAAGAAGCTACCTTAAGTAATTCCTCCTTAGATAAATTCTGTCCTATAAGATAATAATCCTTTCCATTAGATGTCCAGTTTATAGATGTATCAGTAAGAGTACCTAAGATATTTTCATAAAATACAAGCTCCCCATCAGCAGATGCTACTTCAAACTCTTTTGATACATTAGATAATTCCTCTACTAATATAAATGACTTCTCTCCAGTAAATGTAAGTATAATTCTTTCCTTACTATCATTATTTACTATTTCTTCCTTTTGAAATGTAGAACCAACAGGTAAGTACATTGGGTATATAGCACTTTCTAGTTTACTAGTAGTTTCCTCCTTAGCGCTCTCTTTTACATTACTTGATAGTAAAAAAAGTTCATCATTAATATCTTTATTCTTTTCAAATGTTTTAATCTTAACAGTTATCTGAGCATTTCCATCTTTATCAAATACTATTACTTTCTTTAAAGCCATATTTTTATCATAAGTAATCTTCTGATAAGATAAGTTCTTATTATTAGGATAATTAACTTTAGTAGTAAAATCACATAGTTCTTTATCACACTTAAATACTCTATTATTATCACTTAGAATATCTTTTAGTATTATTTCAGGTATATAAGACTGACTACTATTATTTGGCCACATACTTTGAAACTTAAAACTCTTATTAAGAGATGGTGTTATTAC
>JAVVTI010000059.1:0-3396 GCA_036653735.1 Bacilli bacterium
TTAATACCCTCTTTATAAAGTTCTTTTTCATATTTATTTCTTCTATTATTCATACATACTTATAAATTCCATTATTATCTATTTTTTTATATTACTAATATATTTATTTATAAAAAAATACTTAAGAATATCTCCTAAGTAAATTCTAACATTTAATTTGTTCGTTTTCAATTATTTATTTTAATTGTAAAGAAATATTTTTATCTTTTTGTTCTTTAATAAAGTTTCTATAATTTAATCTCAAGTTATTAAAAGATTCACTACTAATACAGAATCTTTTATTTAATTCATTCATATTACCTTGCTCAATTATTTTATCTATTAAAATTTTAAGACCTAATGCATCTAAACTAGTATACTCATTAGTATCTTGAGAAATTTTTTCACAGAAACATACAGTATACATGTCTCTAATTTTATTTCTTGTTAATAATGTATTACAATTTTCAAGTGCATCTTTTTCTAATCCTAATATATGTAGACAAGCAAGTCTAGTCTCAAGTAACTTACAATTGGTAAACAAAAGAATTACATGTTTATTAATAAAATCAATACAGTCCTCATACTTTCCATAATAAGCAGGAAGAAGATTCATTAAAAATAATAAAGTATCCTCAACAATAGAATCACTATATCTTTTATAATAAGAAACCAATTTAGAATAAGTATTTAAACTTAAACCATTGTATTTAGACATTACTTCTGTTGCTTTATTTCTTGCAAAATAAGTTCTATCATCAAAAACATAAACTTTTTCCGGTCTAATATAATTACTTTTTTCTTGATCAAAATTTTTCATATTTTTTAACTCCTTTTCTTTTTAATTTAAGCTTATTAACTTTTCCTTAAAAAGTATTCATAACAGCCACAACTATTATTATTTTATCTTTTATTATCATAAAAGAATCTTTAACTTATATCACTTAATATTAGTAAATTTAACTGAAAGTTGTTTGTGATCAGCATTATAATTTAAAAACTTCTCATATTCAACTTGCATACTATTAAACAATACACCATTTGAACAAAATAATTTATTATATTCGTCCATTTTACCATCTAAAGATAATCTATTCATTAGAGTAAGAACACATTTAGAATCAAGTTTGTTTCTGTTATCATTATCATCCGCTAAGTTTAAAGCACAACAAACAGAAAATAGATTTCTTATTTTACTTTTAGTTATTAAAGATACACAATTCTCCAAAGCATCTTTATCAAGACCTAGCATATGCAAACAAGCTAATTTAGGTTTTATTAACCCCGCCTGTATAAATAATAGCGTAGAATGAGTATTTATAAAATCAATAGAAGCTTTGTATGTACCAAAATAGGATGGTAAAATATCTATAAGAGTAGATAAACATTCCTCTGGTAAATTACCACTATTATTTCTATAATAACTCTCTATTTTTCTTACTACACTACCTGACAAGCCAAGAAATAAATTCCTTAGTTCTATTGCTTTATTCTCAGCACAAACTCTCCTGTTATCATGATGTGAATACATATCAATTCCTAAAAAATAACTTGAATTAGTATAATCATATTTTGGCACACGTATTTCCCCCTTTAAATGATATGTATTATACCATACTACTCATATCCTGTCAAACATTTAGGTTAATAGATAGTACAAACATAAAATATAACAGAAGGTTTCTCATTATAATACCCTGTTAGAAACTCAACTCTAAAAGAAAAACATTACCAATATATTAAATCATTAATAACAAAACTCATACTTCTATTTTTTTATCTGCATACTTAAGTTAAATATAAAACAAATATGTCAATTATTATTCATAAATTCAAGTAGAACATTATTTTTAACTAATCTTTTAGGATAATTGTTTAAAGATAATAACATTTTTATACTTAAACTAAAATGCATATTCATAAATAAAATTTCTGCTTCTGTTGGTTTTTCAACACTTTTAATAATGTCTAAATTTTCTTGTAAAACATCTTTTAAAATGGTGGAATTATAAGGATAAAACCTTTTATTATTATTTTCCATTATTGAATAAACTCTATCATTAAATAATAAGTGGCCTTTATTAATTTCCCAATTACCACAATATAATATATCAGGAAAAACATCTAATACTTTATTTATTATTTTTTTTGTACATGGAATATTAATAATGCACAACGAACATATAGGATCCTCATCTAAAATTTCAATTATATTATTTTCATATAATGTAGTATCTATGATAGGTTTTGAAAACATATCATAATATGTGGTTATGTTTGGAAATTTTTTTCTTAAATGTCTTTCAAACTTCTCATCTGCATATTTAAAATGCATATCTGTTACATTATTAGGATTAGCACAACATAAAGCCGCACGTTTTTCTAGCTCAAAACTAGGAGACTCCATTTCATAAATATAATTATAATCGTTTGCAATAACATCTTTTTTTTCTCTTTCGTTCATTACATTATAACGATTAATATAAATATCTAGTAAATGTTTATATTGTTTTATTAAATTATAACTAGTTTCCTTATCAAAGTTGTTGATTTTCCCTAAGTATTTAATTGCTAATTCTAAAAAATCTTCTATTATATTTTTAATAATTTTTCTATCTTCTGGTGACACATATATCATAAAATTTTTTGAATCTAAAAATGTATTATAAGTCTTAGAAGTTAAAAACTCATGAAATTTATCTCCCCATATTCTATTGCAATATTTATAAAATGTAGAATTTAAATAAAAATGATTCGTATCTAAAAAAAGACTTAAAAAGTCCAACTTTTCATTTAAAGAAAAAAAATCTTTAATGTCAGAATCCTCAACAGCTTCTTTCTTTTTAACTTTCAAATATAAAAGATAATTTATAAATAAAGTAAATTTCACTTTAATATTTTGATCAAAAGTATCGTGCAAATCAAAACAACAGGCAAAACCAAAGTCTTTATTTAAATTTTCTTCAATTTTTAAATTTGGATACCCCCTAAAATTATTCATAGTATTTTTCCTTTCGAAACATAGGATAACATTAACTTATTAAAAAAGCAAGTTTATGTCCTAGTAAAATATTGAATAATATATTTTAAAATTTAACTTTTATATCATATGTATGCTCAATTAATAAAAATTATATAATAAGAATTAAAAATATAATAAGTATGCTATAAACACTAATAAAAATTGTACTATATATAAAATAGAGATAGCAAGAAAAAAGTAAACGCCATATAAGATTTACAATTTTAAAACTAATTTACTTCAATAAGATATATACTTTATCATATTGTCAACAATATTACTATCCTCAAGATTTAAATAACTTCTCAAAAAATAAGTTTAATATAAAATTTTACTCAAAGTCTGTCAAATGTTATATTCTTTATGTGTTCACTCTTAATTAAATTAATAATATA
>JAVVTI010000060.1:0-3202 GCA_036653735.1 Bacilli bacterium
ATTTTTTCATTAATATATAATATTTGCACCCATACGCACAATTATTAATTAGGTACTTATCTATATTATTAAAATCATTTATACTTCTATATAGTTTATTAGTTTTCTTATTAAAACCTTTAAGTCTTAATTTACCATATGAATAATCACCCACTATATAATCAAAATCTTTAAAATAGTCAGTATATCTTAATAAGAACTCTTCTTTTTCAAAACAAGTTTGATCATCTTTTTGTATTTCATATTTATTATTATCAACTTCTATCATTTTTATCACCTATAAATATTCTATCATATAATTATGATCTAGGCAAAGTATTTAATGGCGAATTTGATGTTATATTACCTCCATAATACTGAGGTATTTTACCATTTATAATCTTAGTTACTAAAGGTACTGAAGATTTTACTATTACTTTTTTAGAAGCAAAGGGTAATACTATTAACTGAGTTAATTCTACATTTACATTTATTTTCATAAGTGCATTATTTATTCCATAATCATCTACTGTTGTATTTACAAATGATGT
This sequence comes from Bacilli bacterium, assembly GCA_036653735.1. Classification (GTDB taxonomy): domain Bacteria; phylum Bacillota_I; class Bacilli_A; order RF39; family UBA660; genus CAVCAD01. Next base: position 531 of record JAVVTI010000060.1, read on the forward strand.
TATACTAGTTTTAAGAAGCATCTTAACAGGTATCTTTGGTCCTAAATCAGATGTAAATGCATTAGTTATTATTACACCAAAAGGAACAAAGAATATATTACCCTTTGTTCCTGTCTGTAGTTTAATTATTTTACTCTCTATTATATTATTAATTTCATATAATCTTTTATTTACTAAGTTATTATTAAAGTCTACTGAAAGTATTTCATTATCATTATTCTTAGTAATTACAAAGTATTCATCTATATTATATTCTTTATCATTAACAGAAGTTGTTATTATATTATTAGCTATCTCAGTTGCTTTTATTACAGAGTAATCTAATAATAACGCTTTAGATTTTTTATTGAATATATGTAAAAAAAACACACTTAAAACAAGATTAATAATAATTATTATTATTATCTTATCTTTTGTTTTAATATTAAAAGTTTTTTTTAAATTCATTTGTTTCTTCATATGTTTCTATTTAATTATAAGAAACAAATGATATTATATTCAAAAAAGATTTAAATGCAGTACATAGTTCGCTATTACAAGCAATGTACCAGCTACTATAACTATAATAAATAATATAAGTAATGTTACAAAAACATTATTCTTTTTTACATTCTTCTCAAGCTCTTCAAAGCCTTCAAAATCTTTCTTATTAAAAGAAAGTGATGATGTATAAAATGATTTATCTATTTTATCTATATTATCATCTTTAGAAGGCTTTTGTATTGGCTCTATCTTCTTAATTAATGGCTCTTTACTTGCAAGAGATTCCTTTTCTATTTCTAAATCTATTGGTAATACTTTTTCTTCATTATTAGAAGCCATTAATTCACTTAAGATACTTGTTTCTTCTTTCTTAATACTTATAGTATTTATTAAATCTACTAAGGTTCTTTCTCCCGTATTAAGTTCTTCAGAAGATACTTCTTCTTCACTAGTTAATGGTGGACACTTAATCTTACTTATTAAATCATAGTCAATATTATTTATTTTCTTATATCTTTCTTCATTATAGTCAGTACTTCTATTTTCCCTTGCTTTTTCTAGTACACTATTTATATCATATATCTTTTCTTTAGTTTCCTCCATAGTATTACTAGCTAGTTTTATATCATCAGGTGATAAAATAGTATGTTTAACAGGCTTTTCTAAAGAATTATTAAGAATATATTTTTTAATCTTATCAATATTAATTTCTTTTGATGAACTCTCTAATACTTTTATATTATCATTAGCTTTTATCTTAGAAAGAGATACTTCATCCAACGATTTATACATTTCTTCATTTTTTAAAATACGTGAGCTTGTATTATCAACACTCGGGGTTTCATCATATCTTTCCATTCTTAATTTCATTATTATCACCACTATCTTATATATATTGTATCACACAATAAAGATTATATAAATAATAAGTTATTTATAATATTTCCTAAATTTTAATATTTGCTTAAATAAAGCTAGGTATCCATAGATATATGTCTTAATATTTTTATCTTTATCATAAAAATAAGGCACAGAGTACTTCTTATTTCTTATTAATTCTTTTACTTCTTTTACTAATACTCTATCTTTAACATATTTATTTACACAGTAAAATGGTACATAAGTATAAAGATGTTCATTATCCACTACTACTTCATTCATAGGAGTTTTATTATATATATATTCATCTATTACATACTTAGTATAGTTATATCCACTACCTGTTATTACATAGCTACTTCTTGGTAATCTAGGATTTATTTCTAAAAAATAAAATTTATTATTATTATCATATTTTAAATCAAAATTTGCAAAACCAGTATATTTAACATGCTTTAAAAACTTCTTAGCCTGATTAAGTATATCTTCATCTACTCTTGTTATCATTACAGGATAATTCCCTATTGCTAATGGTGCTTTTTCTTCTATTACTCCTTGAGCTAAACAAGAAAATACTACATCAGAATTTTTATTACAGTAACAAGTAATTGCCCTTATATTACTATCTTCTCCTTCAATAAATTTCTGAACTATTAGAGTATCATTATATCCATTATTATATATCTCATTAGAATAATAAAGATATTCTTCTTTATTCTCAATAACATATATTTTCTTCTTATCATGAAAGTTGCAGTTTATATATTTATCCGTAGAGGATGCCTTCATAATTATAGGATATGAAAAACCTATATCTATAGTTTTATAGTTGTCTTTAGTAACTAAAATAGTTTTAGGATAATCTATAGACAACTTATCACATACCTCATAAAAACTTTCTTTATTAGCAAGCTTTTGAAATAAATCATAATCAATAGAAGGTATAATATAATACTTTTCTAATATTTCTTTATTCTTAAGTATAAGCTCAGTATTCCACTCAGCACACGTAAAGATTATTTTTTTAACATTTGGCCTAGTCTTACCATATTCTATTAATGCACCCAAAAGCTTATCACCTTTTAAATCAGAACTTATAATAGTATTTACTATTTTAGAGTTCTTTGTTACCCACGATTCAGTACTTGAAAAGAGCGTTGATTTAACATTATATTCTTCATGAAAAGATCTTGCTATACTATAAGCTCCTATATAACTTCCTAATATTATTGGTTCAAATATAATTTTCTCATTTGTTTTTTTCATGTCTTAATTGTACTAAACTTCTTCCAAAAAGTCATTAGTTTTGT
>JAVVTI010000061.1:0-3153 GCA_036653735.1 Bacilli bacterium
AAACAACTTATATACTTATTTTCTAGGAAAATATTCATCATAATCATTCTTTACATACTTATTAGCTACATGTAAATAAATTTCTGTGGTAGTTACATTTTCATGTCCTAATAACTCTTGTACACTTCTTACATCAGCTCCTGCTTCTATTAGATGAGTAGCAAAACTATGTCTTAAAGTATGAGGAGTAATATAAGAAGTAATACCTTGTTTTAATACTATATCCTTAAGTATTAAATTAAAACCATTCCTAGTAAGAACTACTCCCCTATTATTTAAAAATATATAATTACTATCATTCTTCTTAATAAGTAATGCTCTATAATTCTCAATATATATTTTTAAATAATAAGAAGAAATACTACTAATTGGTATGATTCTTTCTTTCCTACCTTTAGAAATAGTATGTACAATATCATTAGTAAAGTCTATATCACTAATCATTAAGTTAACAGCTTCACTTACTCTTAAACCAGTAGCATATATAAGCTCTAATAAAGCTTTATTTCTATAGTCATACTTACTAATAAGTTTAATATCTAGTAGTTTATTTACTTCATCTACTGTTAAACATCTAGGAAGAGTTTTTATAGTTTTTAAACTTTTAATGTTTTCCATTAAGTTAGTATTAATATATTTATTAATAAATAAAAATATATAAAAACTCTTTAATATACTAATAATATTATTAATAGAAGTGCTCTTCTTAATCTTATATAAACTATTTAAATAACTATTTATATCATTAATGTCTATATTACTTATATCTTTATTAATGCTATTAAAAAAATTACTTATACAGTATATACTTCTTTTAATAGAATTATCACTTAAACACTTTTCTACTAGTAAATAATTTAAGTAATTTTTTAATATAACATCATTCTTCATGTTTTAATTATATATTATAATATAGCATTAATAAAGATATAATAGACATTACTATAAGATTTTGATAAAATATATATAAAGAGGAAGTATATATGAATCAATTACAAAATACATTAAGACCTAGTACATTAAAAGATATTATAGGACAGACTCACTTAGTGGGTAATAATAAGATATTTACTAATTTAGTAAAGAATAAACAAGTATTTAATATGATATTATATGGTAAAAGTGGTACTGGTAAAACTACTATTGCTTTAGCACTAGTAAATGATTTAAAACTTAGATATAGATTATTAAATGCTACAATAAATACTAAGAAAGACTTTGAAATAGTATTTGAAGAAGCTAAGATGTATGGTAATATAATACTAATAGTTGATGAAATACATAGAATGAATAAAGATAAACAAGATCTTTTACTTTCTTATATAGAAAATGGATTAGTTACTCTTATAGGTTTAACATCTACTAATCCTTTTCATACTGTTAATAAAGCAATAAGAAGTAGATGTCAAACTATAGGACTTAATGATATAGAAGAAACAGATATATTAAAAGCATTAAAGAAAGTAAAGAGTGTATATAAAGATATAGAATTAACAAGTGATACTTATAAATATATTGCTAAAGCTTCATCAGGAGATATAAGATTTGCATATAATTTAATAGAGTTTTGTTATTATAGTTTTGGTAAGACATTTACTAAAGAACAGATAAGAGAAATAAATGCTAGTGAATCCTCATTCTTTGATAAGAATGAAGACTCTCACTATGATTTGTTGTCTGCATTTCAAAAGAGTATTAGAGGAAGTGATGTAAATGCATCACTATACTATTTATCATGCTTAATAGAGTCTAAAGACTTTGATAGTATACATAGAAGAATGCTTGTTATAGCTTATGAAGATATAGGACTTGCTAATCCTATGATGGCTACTAAAGTATTAAGTTCTATTAATGCATCAATTATGCTAGGAATGCCTGAGGCAGTTAAACCTTTAACAGCTAGTGTAATAGATATGGCATTATCTCCTAAAAGTAATACAGTAGAAACATCATATAATGCAGCTTTTGAAGACTTAGTTTTATATAATGTACAAAGAACACCTAATCATATTAAGACTACATCACCTGATTATCTATATCCTCATAATTATCAAAATAACTATGTAAAACAAGATTATTTACCTAATAAATTATTAGGTAGAATATACTATAACCCTGGGAATAATAAATATGAACAAGAAATGTATAACTATAATAAAAATCTTAGAAAATAATTTCTAAGATTTTATAATATCATTTATTATATAATTAGTTATATATAAACCAGCTACACCTGGTACATATGAAGTACTTCCTAAGTGAGGAGTACTTATTGCTTTCTCTTTACTACTAACAACTATAGTATGTTTTATTTCATCATTACTTAATCCTTTTATAACACTCTTAGCTAAAGGATCACTTGTAACATTATCTAAAGAATCAATATATAATAAAGTAGCATCAATTCTCTTAGCAGTACCCATACAAGATATAATCTTTATATTTCTTTTATAACATTCTCTAATTAAAACCTGTTTAATTAACACAGTATCACAAGCATCTACTACATAATCATATTCCTGCATAAAAAGTAAATTAATATCTTCTTCTTTAATCATTTTATTAATTATTGTAATAGATACATCTTTATTAATACTTTTAATCCTTCTATAGGTTACTTTAGTTTTATATTTATTAATATTAAGTCTATTACATATAAGTTGTCTATTTATATTAGATTCTTCTAGTACATCTCCATCTACTAAGGTAATTCTTTCAACACCACTACGTATAAGAGATTCAACAGTATAACCACCTACTCCACCTAAACCTAAAACTAAAATATTTAAATTTTTAATTTTTTTAACATTATCACTGCCTATTAATGATATAAGCCTACTAAGATTCATACTTTCTCCCTTCAAATAAAAACCCAAGACTAGACAATTCTTATAATAAATCTCGCTCTTTAAAACGAGGTGGCAACTACATAATACCCTTTAGGATTCTTAAATAAATTTAAGCCTTCAACACCAAGTACTAATCAAGTTCCCATATAATATTTTTGTCGGTTTATTAACCAAACCATCTATATTCTTAGGTAACTTAAGTATATCACAAATATAAAAATATTTCATTACTTTTATTTAAATAATGAAATATTTTACATATAACTATTATAAAACTATCATATTTTAACTTTGACATATTTAT
>JAVVTI010000062.1:0-3133 GCA_036653735.1 Bacilli bacterium
CATAATTATTAAACATATATCTCGCTTTTGAATATTATACAAAAGAAAGTGAGGATATATGATTAAAAAGTTCTTAGTTAGTATTATAATTATTATTATTGCTAGTACATCTTTCTATTTAATATATAATAAACATAATAAAAACACTAATCTAATAAAAGTAAAAGTTGCAGAAGTTACACATAGTGTTTTTTATGTTCCATGGTATATTGCAATAGAAAAAGGTTACTTTAAAGATGAAGGTCTTGATATAGAAGTAGTTCTAACTCCTGGTGCTGATAAAACAGCAGCATCTGTACTATCAAACGATGTTAACATAGGATTTAGTGGAGTAGAAGCAACTATCTAAGTATATAGTCCTAAAAGGAAACTATATACTTAATTTAATTGTCTCTATATCACCAGTTTTATAAGTAATAATTAAATTTAAAAGTTTTCTATTATTATCAATTTTCTTAATTAATACATTATCTATAAACACATTAATAAAAACTTTTAAATTATCCCTTATATTAAACTCTTTCTTTAATGCATCTTTAATAAACAAGTTATTACATTTAACTATAGGCTCTATAGTTAAATCCTTAATAAGTTGTTTATTCCTTAATATTATATTATCATACTCCATATTCTTATTATTAAACTCTTCCTTAGTAATATAATTACTAAGAAAGAGATCCAATAATGCCTTCTTTTTATGCTCTATATCGCTTAATACGCCATTTAATTGACTCTCTTTATTCTTATTAGACTTATCAAACATATCTCTGTATTTATTAAATAAACTATTAATTATACTATTCTTATTTATTATCTTATTACTAATAAGATTAGTAAATAAATCAATTAGTATATCCTCTTTTATAAGTGGACTCTCACAATATTTAATACCCTTCTTATACAAACTACAAGACCAGTATCTATAATCCGTTTTTCTTTTAGTCTTAGCACCAGTTCTAGTATAATATGTATTATGTTCATAACATACTAAAAGAGATGAAAATAACTTACTACTATTAGGTCTTTTTCTACCCATATAAAGCTTTTCTTTATCACCTATATAATTATTAACATCATTCCATAAAGTATCATCTATAATAGGTGGTATATTAATATAATCTTTATACATTATCCACTTATCCTTAGATATATTCTCTTTAATACCAGTTTTATAGTTTATAGTCTTAGTCTTATTACCACAATAATAACCTTTATACTTAGGATTCTTAAGTATTCTTTTAATAGTAGTAATACAAAAAGGTTTATTTTGTCTATTAAAATAACCTTTTTGTATTAAACTACTATAAGTCTTCTTATAACTATGATAAACATTATATAATAAATACATAGTATTTATTATTATAGCTTCTTCTTTAATAATACTAAGCTTACCCTTATACTTATTATATCCATATATATTATTAGATCCTAGTACTACACCCCTCTTAATTGATTGAGCTAAACCAAACTTAACGTTCTGTGATAGCTTCCTTAGATCATCTTGAGCTATACTAGCCATAAGAGTTAACCTAAACTCAGAATCAGGCATAAATGTACTTATATTATCATTTAAAAAATATACACCTATATTATATGAAAAAAGTAACTCTGTATATTTAATACTATCAAGTGTATTCCTCGCAAACCTAGGAACACTCTTAGTAAGTACTAAATCAAATTTATCTAAAGAAGCATCATCTATCATCCTAAGAAAATTTTCTCTCTTTAATACATTCTTACCAGATACTCCCTCATCTGTATAACCTTCTACATAGATCCAATGCTTATTATCTTTAATTAAAGAGATAAAATATTCTTCCTGATTAACAATAGATGATGCTTGTTCCTCAGTATCAGATGAAACCCTAGCATAATAAGTTACCCTCAAACCAATATCATATATAGTCTTACCACTAGCAAACTCTTTTCTAATACTCTCAATATTTAATTTATTCATATAATTTATCTATTATATATAAAACATTATTATACACTTGTAAACTTATCATATTTTTATCATACATAATTTTATTTAAAGCCTTTTCAAATAATAAAGAATTTCTATTATACATACATTCTCCCTATAATAAAAATATGATAAAAGATTAGCTTTTAGGCTAATCTTTATTACAATCACTCTGTACAGGCAATAAATTTATTTCTTTAACTAAAGTCTTCACAAAACTATTACCCTCTAAAGACTTATAAGAATTATATAAATCCATAAATATTTCTTTTTCATATATATTAATACATTCTTTTTTAATTAGTTTATCATACATTTCTATTATCTTAGTTTTTAATATTACTTGTATACCTATTTTCATATCATCCACTTTATGCTTATATTTTTCTATCTTAGTAAATATAAATGATAAGAAACTTATAAGTAATCCAAATAATATTTGTATCCAGTACTTAATTATAAAATCTGTCATAATTATTTCTCCCTTGCGTTATATAATATTCTAAAGAATAAATAATAAATAATTAAAAGAACTTATAACATATTTTTCCTTTTAAAACTACCCTTCTACATATATAATAATGGCGAAAAAGACTATCTTACTTCTTTTGCTGGACTTACAAAAAGAGATGGCCAATTCATAGTTGGTTCATGCTCTGAAAAAGATAACTTTAAAATAACTAATTTAGAAGGAAAAAAAGTTCTAGCTGGGCGAAAGGGACTGCGCACACAATACTTATAACATTTACAAGCAAAAAAATAAGCACTCTAATATAAATATTCTTCGCCTGCGCTACCAAAAAAATATACCTGTGCTTACTACCTATTTAGCACCTATTACTAAGTACTAGGATATACCCTTGTTTCTCTAAATATAAAACCCCATTACAACTAATAAACTATTAGTCATTGTCTTATCTTCTAAAAAGAGCAATTATTCCTTTTACAGTATCTCTTAGTATCAGAGAAAATACGCGCAAGCCGACAGGATTATTGACATTATCATTAGTCAAATTACCCGGGTTGTCCAAACCGTTTACGTCAAAGACATTAGCATTGCCATTGAAATTATACGGAGAAGAGACCCACCGTCGCTGCACCAAAATAGGTTATACCCTATCATACAAGAATACACCCGTATGACAAAAAAAGTATAACATAAAATTT
>JAVVTI010000063.1:0-3100 GCA_036653735.1 Bacilli bacterium
CTTTTAAACAAAGAGTTATGGAGTTTTTTTCCTTCTAAAACTGTCAAAGATGAGAGTATAATATATTTTTATGTTTATTTCAATAATAAAAGAAGAATTTTATTCTTCTTTTATTAATAATGACTTTCCATTCATTTCTGATGGTATCTTTATATCAAACATATCTATTATAGTAGGTGCTATATCTAAGAGTGTTCCATTATTAGTTATATTATATTCTTCATTACAAATAATTAATGGAACACAATTATTTGTATTACTATAGTTTGGGTTACTTTTAGAATCTATCATAGATTCTGCTGCTCCATAAGGAGATGTTATTACTACTTCATAGAATAAGTCTTTAGCTCTTTCTATTATCTTTCCTGTACAAAAGTCTACTAGTTCTATAGAATCTATTAGTTTTTGTATATTAGTACTCTTAGAGAATACTCCTATATTAGGTAAATTACATACTATAAAATCATAATCTTCATCCATTATATTTAATAGTTCTTGTGTTAAAGAAGCTATATTTAGTTTAGGATCTATTTCTTTGTTTTTATTTTTAATAGTTATTATATTATAGTTATTATCTTTAATATCTTTTTCTCCATCTAAATAGTATGTTATATCTTTTATTTTAAAGTCTTCTGTTATACGCGCTTGTTTAAAGTCTAAAGAAGATAAATAATGTCCTATAGAGTTTATTACTTCTTTATTTTCATAACAATAATTTATATTATTATTATATTTAAATAAAGAAGTAATATATATATTATTAAAGTTCTTTATTTGAAAGTTCTTATAGTTCTTATTATAGAATGGTTCTACTAATTCTTTTATATCATTTTCTCTATAATTCATAAACATAATACTATCATTATCTTTGATTGTAGAGTTTATATCTATTATACTAGGGTTTATATACTCATCTGTTAGATTACTCTTATAGTGGGCTTCTAAACATGCTTTAACACTACTAAAGTTATTACCTACTCCAAAGACTAATTGATCATAGGCTTTTTTTATTCTATCATAGTTATTATTATGATCCATAGCATAGTATCTACCACATAATGATCCTATAGTACCTGTTTCTATTTTATTAAGTTTATTATTTATACCTTGTAGTAGTTTAAGAGATCCTTGTTCTTTCATTTCTTTACCATCTGTAAAGAAATGAAGATATACTCTATTAAATTTCATAGCTTTAGCTATAGCTAGTACTGCAAAGTAATGGTTAATACTAGAATGTATATTAGCACTAGATATAAGTCCTATAAGATGTAATGAAGAGTTATTATTAATGGCATGATTAATAGATGCTATTATCATCTCATTATCAAAGAACTTCTTATTCCTTATCATTTTATTAATTTGCATATATGGCATTAGCATAGTTCTAGATGTTCCTATACAATAGTGACTTACTTCACTAGTACTAGATGTTTCTTTAGGAAGTCCTATTTCTTCACCAGATGCTGCTAAAGAAGAGAGTGGATAATTACTCATTAAATTATCTATTACAGGAGTATTGGCTTCTTTTATTGCATTGCCTTCTTCTTTATGATTTATTCCTACTCCATCTAGAATTAGTAATAATATTTTTTTCATATGTCTCCTTTGTATATATATTCTATCATTTTTAATAAAAGAAGTAAAATATTTATATTTTACTTCTTTTATCTTTTTATATATTTATTTATGCGTTATATCTTTTTCTATTTTTGTTATTTTCTCTTCTGTTAGTTTTGTTATTTTTGATATATCAAATATTTCATATTCTTTTTCTAGCATTTCTTTTACTAGTTTTTCTGTAACTTTTAATTTACCACTATTTATATCTTTAACATAAGCTTTTCTTTCTAGGTCATAGAGAATAGTATTTCTTATTAGTTTATCTTGCTCATTTTTATCATAGAAGTTTGTTGTATCTTCTTTAGGACTTATTCCTGTAAATAGTTCATATGCTTTTTTCATTATTTTTCTTCTCCTCTTCAAATAAATCATTTTGAATTTTTTTAATTTCATCAACAGATATTTTAGTAACTTTCGAGATTAAATTAATATCCATATTCATTTTCAGCATTTTTTTGGCAGCTTTTGCTTTGGCAATTAAAATTCCTTCTTCTTTGCCTTCCGCAATACCTTCTGCAAAGCCTTCTTTATAGGCTTTTTCTTTCTCTAATGCCATAAGAGTATTCATAATAATTTTATCCTGTTCCTCTTTGTCATAAAAGCCAATAAGTTCTTCGCCTTCGCTTATTTGTTCTAGAGTTTCAAATGAATTTTCCATAATCTTTTCATCTCCCTTGCTTTTCTTACAAATTTCCTTGATCTTTTGTTTCGTTATAAATAATTTAAAAATAAATGTTTTTCAAGTTTTGTTGACTTTCTGTAACAATGATATCATAAACTTTTTAAATAATCTAGGATAATATTCAAAAAAATAATATTTTTATCGACTATTTCATTTGTTTCTATATCTGTTGTCTTTCACTTGTGGACAATAGATTTTTAACCAAAATTTTTTAACATTGAAATTTATTTGTACTTATATCTTATTTAGCTTTGTTCTTTATAGTTGTGTTTGTTATGTTCATTGCATTTTTATATAATTATAAACTTGATAAAATAAATATATTTAAATATTTATTATTTTTTTCTTCTAATATTTATCTAATATATTTATATTAGAAGATATTTTTTTATTTTATATTAATTATTTTAAAACTCTATCACTTATATGTGGTAAGATTCTTTTTTCTATCATAGTTGCCTCCTTTCTAAAATGAGTGTATCATCTCTATAAGAAAGAGGCAAATTAACGTTTTTATAAATTGAGTAAAAATAAAGCATCAATTATTAATAAGTATTCATTATTATTACTAATTGATACACATATGGCTTCAAATAACTAACAATTCATATAATTGATACTTTATTAATATTTATTCACATTTTGTATTAAATCATAGTATTTTGAATTTTTGTTATTTCGTCAGTAGATATTTTAGTAATCTCTGAGATAAAATTAATATCTAAGTCCTTTTTTAACATTTCCTTTATAACTTCTTCTTTACCGATTGATATTCCTTCTTCTTTACCGATTGATATT
>JAVVTI010000064.1:0-2963 GCA_036653735.1 Bacilli bacterium
AAGTGTCACTTAATTGTGGCACTTTTTAAAATTCAATAGTATAATAAAAGTATAATAATAATAAGGAGGGATTATGGATAATTATTTAAACCTAACTAGTGGCATTGAATATCAAGACGAGAACGGTATGAGCAATTTTTGCACATCTTATGCATGTAGCCAAGCTGTTGAAAGTTTATTCAATAGGGTCTATGGTAAAACAACCAAACTTTCCAATATTTACGGGATGATGCTTAGCAAGAAAACAGACAAAAGACCAGAAGCTACGGGAACAAGTATAGAAAATATTATGAATGAGATTTGTAAAAACGGGATATCTCCGATAGAATTTTATCCAGACAAAGATGCTAACGTCAACGACAATAGTTTTAATAAACCAAGTGAAAAGGCAGTTAATGAAGCTAAAAGATTTAGACCTGGAGGATGGTTAGAATTAAAAACAGCCGAACATATAGATGAAGCAATAGAAAAATATGGGTCGGTGGTGTTTATCGTCAGGGTATACCCTAGCCATTTAAACCCAATCAATGGATATGTTAGACAACCACGAGATGGAGAACATAGTAATGGTCTACATGCAATATTTTGCAGTGGGAAAACGAATCATTCCAAACACATGAACGGTAGAGATGAAAAAGGGTTTTATATACTTGATGAAAGTTATTCTGCTAAAAGAGGGTTTAAAGGTAGGCTCTATATTCCAAAAAGGTATTTCACAGAAAAAGTAACGTCTAAATATAGCTATGAAACATATATTGACAAAGCGTATTGTTTTACGTGGGACGAAGAGATGCCATACGTAAACATCAATGATAAAAACGAAGTACCTGTCCCATGTAAAGAAATAAAACTTAAGATTGGTGAAAAATCTTTTGTAGAAAAAGGAAGAACATTCGTAGAACTGCGTTATTTATCTGAGCAATTCGGTGCTGGCGTTTACTATACTAAGGAAACACAAGCTATAAGAATATTCAGCAGTGAACCAAACTATCTAATCAACATGAATATCGCATCTAAAACAATTGAAAAATCATTATATGGTAAAAACACTAAAATAGAAATGGATGTAATGCCAGTATTAAAAGATGGTAAAACATATATACCACTGAGGGCGTTTGCAGAAGCTATAGGGTGCAGTGTTGATTATGCTAATGGAATTATAAATATTAAATACATGCTTTAATTTAAAAAGAGGTTAGGAATGAACATTATTGATAATCTATTAACTATCAATCCATACAGTAGAAGTGGTAAAAAGATTTCTCATGTAGAAAATATAGTTGTCCATTACGTGGGGAACTCTAACACTTCTGCTTCTTCAAATAGGAACTATTTTGAAAGCTTAAAAGACAAAAAGAATATTTATGCAAGTAGTCATTATATTATAGGGCTAGACGGGGAGATTATTCGGTGTGTTCCTGACAACGAGGTGGCTTATCATGCAAAACAAGCTAATAACCACAGTATAGGAATAGAGTGTTGCCATAATGACGATGGTGGTAAGTTTAATGGCAAAACATATAATAGCCTAATTGATTTGTTAGCTGAACTGTGTGAGCAATACAATCTAGACCCAAAACAAGACATTCTTAGGCATTATGATGTTACGGGGAAGAAATGCCCATTGTACTATGCTAATAACGTTCAGGAGTGGAATAAAATCAAAAGCGATACAGTTACTAGGCTTAATACCAAAAGCGTACCACGGTGGCAAATAGACGCTTTAAAAGACGCATGTAATAGATTCAATCTTGATGTTGAGTACTGGATGCAACGTTCGGGAGAACCTTTAACTGTGGCACAGTTCTACAGTATTATAAATAAGATATGTAAATAGGAGGGTTAAATGGACTTGGAAGTTTTAAAACAATTTATCCAACCAGAGATTATGGTACTTGTGCCAGTTGTTTACTTATTAGGGACAGCAGCCAAGAAAAGTGAGTTTGTACAGGATAGATATATACCGATTTACTTGGGGGTTGTTAGTATTTTACTCACGGGGCTTTATGTACTATCTACAACGCTTGTGTGTGCAGCAAGTATATTCATGGCAATTACTCAAGGCATACTTGTAGCAGGTGCCAGTGTGTATTGCAATCAAGTAGTTAAACAGATGCATAAAGACGACAAGTAGGTGGGTGTTTATATGATAGAAGGTGCCAACGTTATACTCAATAGCTATCTACAAGGTGGAGCAGTTGTGGTAATCATAATCATGTTTGCTGTTCTACTTGTGTGGGTAGTTAAATCGAGTGAAAAAAGAGAAAACAGACTATATAATATCATAGACGTACTAAGTGAAAAGCTAGAGGTATTACCACACATAAGGGAAGAACTTGAACAAATAAAAGAGCAACTAAGGGGTAGAAAGTAAATGGAAAAAATATTAAGGGAAGTGATTAAAGACTTAAAGCTTGTCAATAGAAGACAATTCGTTACCATCATTATTTTAATTATTTCACTTATATTTACCAATATCTACTGGATTGGATATGTGCTAAGTCATCATGTACACTAAACATATTAAGTGGCAGTATAAAGATTACACGAACAAAGCTAGAATGCTTTATATTGCCACTAGTTTTAATTATAAGCTTGGGTGGGTGATGTGGTGGAAGAATGTATCAAGAATGCAAGAAAAGCTGTTACAGACGCAAATACTGAGGAATATAGGCACATCATAGATTTATGCAAATTTACGAATAGAGAAAAAGATATTATTGAAATGAAATATATAAAAGGGTTTACACATATTGAAATAGGTTTAGAGATAGGGCTAAGTGAAGCGACTATAAAAAAATGCCATAACAGAATATTGAAGAAAATAACAAGGGTGCTATAGCGATATAGTGCCTTTTTTACGTTCAAAATCGCACTGTAATCAATCTTAATATACAAGCCTATGAATTGTATGCTTAAGCAATAAAAACTCAACAGAAACGATTATACGAGGTTTAATAGAT
>JAVVTI010000065.1:0-2898 GCA_036653735.1 Bacilli bacterium
TTCTTTTGCCAGGTTTAATGCACGCATCATTTTTAAGTCTGGGTTTTCTATTGTAAAATACATAAGAAATGTTATAAATGTTTCTGCTGCCGTTATTAAGAGTAAGCCCGGATATTTTTTTTGTAATGGTACTACTATTAAAACTATTAATATAAACATAAACATTGGTAGATATTTTTTGTTTTTAATATTTTTATAGTTTTTAAAAGCCATTATAAGCCATAGAATTATATATGTACCACAAACTACGTATACTACGTTTGCACTTGGTCCATATGAATATGCAATACCATTTTGACTATAATATTTAAGTGGTAAGAATATAATTAATCCTATTATTATAAAGTATACTATTATAATTATTATGAATATAATCTTATATTTTATATTTTCAAAGTCTTTTTTAATATTATTATTTGATAATATAAATATATAGATTGTAAAGACTGTTAGCCAAACAAAAAATACTATTAGTAGAATCTTAGAAATTATTTCATTTAATAATGGTACTTTATCTAGATTAGAAATAGTTATAAAACAAAGAATTGCATTAACTACATTTATAAA
This sequence comes from Bacilli bacterium, assembly GCA_036653735.1. Classification (GTDB taxonomy): domain Bacteria; phylum Bacillota_I; class Bacilli_A; order RF39; family UBA660; genus CAVCAD01. Next base: position 568 of record JAVVTI010000065.1, read on the forward strand.
ATTTAATACAGTTAAAATAGAATAAAGTTTATTTTCTAAGGATTCAAATCTTTTTTTAGAAAAGAACATTATTAATAATAACAAACTATAAAAGAAACTACATATCGTGAAATAATTATTTGTCATATTATCTCCTATTTTATGTGTTAATTATATAAAATTTTATATAAAAAAGCAACACTAATGTGTTACTTTTTAAGTTGTAGTTTTTGTATTTCTTCTTGTTCTACTTTTTTCCAGTCAAGTTTTCCACTATTTGTAAATGGAATACTCTGTCTTATATGAAAGTCTAGTGCATTGTCTCTTACTGATAAGTTTTCACTAGAAAATGATATAATGTCTTTTAGTATTTCATCACTATTATTTATGTACTCATCTTTTAGAACAATATATGCAGTTGGTATTTGTCCGCCTTTTGTTTCAGTTGAAGGAATACCTACTACAGCACAAGATGATACTGCATAATGATTAGATATTACATTTTCTATAGCAGATGGAAATACGTTGTGTCCATCTGGTCTTATTAACATTCTTTTTTGTCTATCAAGTATAAATATTTCTCCGTTTTCTGCCATATATCCAATATCTTTTGTATCAGCCCATACTACATCATTTTCTTTAATAAATGTTTCTTTAGCATCTTCTTCATTGTTCCAGTATCCATAGATAATTCCTGGTCCTGTTAACATAACTTTACCAGGTATGTTATATCCTAGTTCTTCACCAGTTTCAGGATCTACTATTTTAGCATTGTTTTTAATAAGTGGAATTCCAGCACTTCCTAATGAGTTACATTCATTATATGAAGTATATGTAGCAGCCCCTGCTAGTTCTGTCATTCCATATCCTTTTGTTACTTTACATTTGCAGCCATTATCTTTTAAGTAGTCATTTAATTCTTCTTCTAGGGCATTAACTATTTTATCTCCACCCGCTGTTACACTAAGTACTTTTTCAAATCCTCCTGGATACTTTTTAGAGTGTAAAATGTTTTCCCACATAGTAGGAGCTAGCATACCATGATTTATTCCTTTTTTTTGTATAAAATCTCCTAGAAGATTCATATTAAAGTCAGGTCTCATTACTAGTGTTGCACCTGTTCTTAGTGGATTATACATACCACATGTTGAACCATATGCTAGTGAAAGTGGCATTACAGCTATTACTTTATCTTTAGGTTTCATTTGATGTACAGCATATTCATTAGAATATCCTATTGAAGTAAAGTTTTCATTACTTAGTACAGCAGCTTTAGGTATTCCAGTTGTTCCACTTGTGTATACTAAAGTAGATGGTGTATTTTCTTTATATAGAGAATTAACCTGGCCTACATAATTTTTCCCTTTATTAATAAAACTATTCCATGAAATATACTCAGAACTTTTTGGAGTTTCTTCCTTTGTACCTGATAATAGATTTTTTACTTCATAGCCTAATCTAACAGATGGTTTCATTGAATCTTTAGCTGTAACAAATATAACATCTGTTGCTCCTATTTTATCTTTTACTTTTTCATAAACAGGAATAAGTTTATCAAATATTATTAATTTTTTTGAGTTTGTCATTGTCATGAATTTTTCTAATGTTTTTGAGTTTAGTCTAAAATCAGGAATGTTTGCTAATGCTCCTATAGAATTTAAAGCAAGTGAAGTATATACTAATTCCGGCAAAGTAATTGAGAACATTGTAACTACTTCTCCTTCTTTTACACCCATTTCTTTAAATGCACGAGCAGCTTTTTTAACATTATCAAATAATTCTTTATATGATATTTTATTTGCTAAATAGTCTATTGCTACATGATCATATCTATATTTATTTAAATATATTAAATCATCTATCATTTTACATTTATTATATGTTCCTAAAGTCCCCTCATCTGGGTAATACAGAGTCCATGGTTTTTGGACTGATGGAAGCTCGCCTTCTTTAGACATTACTTCAATATTATTATATAGTTTATCTTGTGGTGTTATAACTATACTACCTATGTTATTGTTTGTTATAACTGCAAAATCATCAGTTTCTTCAACTGTTAAATCAAAGTGCATTTTTTTAGATTCTTCGTATGTAATTATATTTTTCTTATCAAATCCTAAGTGTGTCATTGCATATGAAATCATATTAGAAATATATATCATATTTTCAGGTTCTTTAGGATTAACTATAAATACTATTTGCTTACCTTCTTTTATAAGTTGATTAAATTTTTTAATATTGTTAATAAAAAAACTATCATTTTCATTAATATTTATACTAATTTTCATTTGGCTTCCCCCCACAAATTAGATGTATTTTACCATATTTTGAGTATAATGTCAATTTTTACCA
>JAVVTI010000066.1:0-2792 GCA_036653735.1 Bacilli bacterium
GGAGCCAATAACGTCTTTTACTATGTAACGAGCTTGGCTGCTGACGGTAGTGTCACTCTCACACAACGCGGACGCTTTGAGCTGACCGCCAATAACAAATCCACACCCAACATCACCGTAGAAAATAGCCAAAAAGTCGCCGTCGTCTCTGGAGCTGACAACTTCAAATACGAAGACGAAGCGGGCACAATTACTGACTTTAAGAATGTCGTCGTCAACGGCGACCTTTACTTGGCAAGTAACGATGGAGATACCAACAAAACCTACAACGTCAACAACCTCTCCGGCACCAATGCCGGGGCAAGCCTCATTATTGGCGGAAGCAAGGGAGCAACACTTAATCTCCATAATGCAGGAGAGATGAACACCAACTTTGCCGGTAGCATCATCGGTGAAACGGGTAGCACCATCAGCAAAACAGGGAAGGGCACCCTCACCGTCAACGGTGGCATCAGTAGCACTGGCAATCTCGAAATTAAAAACGGTATTTTGAGCACTACTCAAGTTGCCATCAAGGGGGATGTCTCTATCTCGGATAAAGGCACCCTAAATCTCACGGGAACGGGCGACCAGGCAGTCTCCAACATGGGCGAACTCAGCATTAACGACGGAACCATCAACCTAGGAGACGGTACCTATTTTTACACCGTCAACGTGATGGACTATATCTTCCTCAAAAATGCGACCTTTGCAGGTAAAGGTGAAATTTGTCAGAGCGCAGGCAACAAGATGGACGTTTTTGGCGCCAATAATTTAGGCAAGACCGTTAAAATCAAACAAGAAGAAAACTCGACCCTTAATCTGGGAACAGCTACGGTCACTACCATCGGTGGACTCATAGGTAAAGGCATAGTTACTGCAACGATCGATACTAGTCTCACCATCAACACACCTCTTGGTGATGGTGAAATCTACAACTACGAAGGATTCCTCTCGGGGCCCAACATAGTAGCTGGAACAGTAGTCGGCATCATCATCAAAGAAGGTGAAGGCAGCCAAGCCCTCTCGGGAACAACCGATGCCAATAACCTCTATAACCTCGCGGTAAAAGAGGGGAATCTCATTCTCAACAGCGACAAAGCCATTTATGCTGCCATCACTGTTCAGGGAGAAATTAAAGCGGGGAGAGCCTTCACCTTGGCAAATGAAAATGCCACAGCAAATACAAATGCAAATGCAAATGCAAATGCCATTGATCCAGCCCTCAAATCAGGAACCCTCTCCATCTTTAAGTCAACGACAGGCGCCAGCCTCACTGTCAAAAACAATGGCATTGTCAACGTCGCTCAAGGACAAACGCTCACCCTCACGGGCACATCCACCTTTGAAACTGGCTCGACCCTCACCCTCAATGGACTCCATAACTCCAACGCCGCAATTATAGCCAAAGACTTTGTCGGGATGGATCAATTGCACGTCAGCATCAACCCCATGGACCTGGGCTGGAATACCGTCCTCGACATCGTCGTCTTACAAGACTCTGATAAAGAGGCAATCACCAACAGTCTCGACATCGACAAGGTCACGGCTAATGGCTTCCATGATCTCGCCACCTCGGTAACAGGCACGGACAAAAACCAGATTGTCGTCACAGGCTTAAGAGACCGCACCAGCAGCAGCATCTACAGCGACTACGCTCAAAGCGCCAACGCCCAGGCAGGCCTCGACATGATTTGGCAATCCAACTTTGACTATGCAGAAAAAAACCATAGCGAACTAGGCTCTGCCACCCTCGACCCAGAGAACAAAAACCTCGCCTCCCTCGTCAACTCGATGAGCTACCTCACCGCCACAGGCAACAAGAGCGCGGCAAGCCACCTCATGGCAGCTGCGGCAGGGAGCACCGTCACCTCGCTACTCTCCTCAAGCCGAGGCGACTTCAGACAACAACAACTCTGGATGCGCAACCGCGTCACCCAAATGGGCGTCAACCAAAACGTCGTCAACGAAGACATGCCCTACTTCAACGCATGGGTCCAAGGCAACGGTGGTTACACCAGCCTCGACAACTCAGGAGACAAAGCAGGCTATGACCTCAACACCTGGGGAGGAACGGCAGGCTTTGACGTTGACATCAACGCCAACGTCACCATCGGCGCCGCCTTCACCGCCAGCCATGGCAAACTCACCAGTGAAGGAGCCGACACCGCCAAGGGACACAACGACAGCTACTACACCAACCTCTTTGCTCGCGTCCAGCACAAAGCCTGGGCACACAGCTTAATCGTCACAGGTGGCTGGAACGACATGAATCTGGATCGCACCGTCTCCTCAGCGACAACGGGCACCAACTACACCACCAATGGCACCACGAGTGGGTCAAGCATTGGCGCCATGTACGAGGCAACCTACGACATCGCCCTGAATGAGAAAAAGACCAGCATCTTCCAACCCCTCCTCAACCTCAGCTACACCACACTCAAAGTGGACGGGTACACAGAAACAGGAGCCGGCAGTGCAGGCCTCGACGTTGAAAGCATGAAAGCGAACTACGGAACCGTCGCTCTGGGAGCTCGCCTCATGGGACTAGTCGGAAGCAACATCTTTGGACGCGAATCCCTTGGAGAACTCCGAGTGCAAGTTGCCCAAGACTTTGGCGACACCGACTCCGAAGGCAAAGTAGCCTTTAAGGGCAGTAACAACCGCCAAACAGTCTACGGCAGTAAAATGGGAACCACAGGCGTCGTCTTTGGCGCAGGTCTCTCAGTGCCCGTCAACCAACAGGGCACCATCTACGTAGACGCCAACGCCGACGTACGCAGTCGCGCCACAAGCGTCAACGGCAACATCGG
>JAVVTI010000067.1:0-2787 GCA_036653735.1 Bacilli bacterium
CTTACCTGACAAGGAATTTCGCTACCTTAGGACCGTTATAGTTACGGCCGCCGTTCACTGGGGCTTCAATTCAATGCTTCTCCTTACGGATAACATATCCTCTTAACCTTCCAGCACCGGGCAGGCGTCACCCCCTATACTTCGTCTTGCGACTTTGCAGAGAGCTGTGTTTTAGTTAAACAGTCGCTTGGGCCTCTTCGCTGCGGCACATTGCTGTGCACTCCTTCTCGCTAACTTACGGAGTCATTTTGCCGAGTTCCTTGGCAACAGTTCTCTCGCTCACCTCAGGATTCTCTCCTTGCCCACCTGTGTCGGTTTTGGTACGGGCCGCTGTAACATTACTAGAAGCTTTTCTTGGAAGCTGGCATCTTATGCTTCGTTACTTGACCGAGGTCTTTCACTTACCTATCACAGTCTACATTCCGTGCGCGCATTTTACTATCGCACCTGTTGCCCTGCTTCGCCCACAATCCATTCAGTGGGTCATATTAGCCTTCTCCGTCACTCCTTCGCTCTTACAGCGGGTACAGGAATATCTACCTGTTTTCCATCGACTACGCCTTTCGGCCTCGCCTTAGGTCCCGACTTACCCAGGGCGGACGAACCTTCCCCTGGAATCCTTGGGCTATCAGTGTGTAGGATTCTCACCTACATCTCGCTACTCACACCGGCATTCTCACTTCCATACTCTCCAATGCTCCTTACGGTACACCTTCTACGTATATGGAACGCTCCCCTACCACTCATACTTACGTATAAATCCGCAGTTTCGGTATCATGCTTAGCCCCGGTACATTTTCGGCGCAGGGTCACTCGACTAGTGAGCTGTTACGCACTCTTTCAAGGATGGCTGCTTCTGAGCCAACCTCCTAGTTGTCTGTGCATCCCCACATCCTTTTCCACTTAGCATGTATTTTGGGACCTTAACTGGCGGTCTGGGCTGTTTCCCTCTTGACCATGGACCTTATCACCCACGGTCTGACTGCCGGGTATGGTACGATGGCATTCGTAGTTTGATTATACTCAGTACCCCGGGTTGGGGCCATCGTACATTCAGTGCTCTACCTCCATCGTCCTAAACCCCGACGCTAGCCCTAAAGCTATTTCGGGGAGAACCAGCTATCTCCAAGTTCGATTGGAATTTCTCCCCTAGCCACAACTCATCCGCTAACTTTTCAACGGTAGTCGGTTCGGTCCTCCATTGAGTTTCACCTCAACTTCAACCTGGTCATGGCTAGATCACTTGGTTTCGGGTCTACCACAACGTACTATCGCCCTATTCAGACTCGCTTTCGCTTCGGCTCCATCTCTTCGATTTAACCTCGCACGTTACGGTAACTCGCCGGTTCATTCTACAAAAGGCACGCCATCACCCCTTAACGGGCTCTGACTTCTTGTAAGCATACGGTTTCAGGTTCTATTTCACTCCGCTCCCGCGGTTCTTTTCACCTTTCCCTCACGGTACTGGTTCACTATCGGTCACTTGGTAGTATTTAGTCTTGACGGATGGTCCCGCCTGCTTCCGACAAGATTTCTCGTGTCTCGCCGTACTCAGGATCCCGCTGGATCTCATTTGGGTTTCTTCTACGGGGCTTGCACCCTCTTTGGCTGGCCTTTCAATGCCATTCGAATACCCGCATTCGTATCGTATCGCGGTCCTACAACCCCAGAACTAATTCTGGTTTGGACTCCTCCCCTTTCGCTCGCCGCTACTTAGGGAATCACTTTTGTTTTCTTTTCCTCCGGGTACTTAGATGTTTCAGTTCCCCGGGTTGCTCTTCACTAACCTATGTATTCAGTTAGCAATGGCAGCGCATTACCACTGCCGGGTTTCCCCATTCGGATATCACCGGATCGTTGCTTTCTTACAGCTCCCCGATGCGTTTCGCCGTTTGATGCGTCCTTCTTCAGCTCCATGTGCCTAGGCATTCACCGTACGCCCTTATTTACTTGATCATTTGATTCTTGTGTGTTTTCGTTTGATTTTTATGTGAACTTGAGTTTGTTGTTTAAACATACATTCTCGTGTTTTCTTATTTTCAACTATTTCTTCGGAAAGATCATGTCTTTCTTCTGTTATTCAGTTTTCAAAGATCGAATTGCTTCTGAAACGTCTTTCGACCTTTCAAAACTAAACAGGAAATTACGTTACCTTTGTTTTTGTACTTTCTCCTTAGAAAGGAGGTGATCCATCCCCACGTTCCCGTAGGGATACCTTGTTACGACTTAACCCCAGTCATCGGTCCTACCTTCGACGGCTCACTCCTTTGCAGGTTGTGCCACCGGCTTCGGGTATTACCAACTCCCATGGTTTGACGGGCGGTGTGTACAAGGCCCGAGAACGTATTCACCGTGACATTCTGATTCACGATTACTAGCGATTCCGACTTCATGAAGTCGAGTTGCAGACTTCAATCCGAACTGAGACGGCCTTTATGAGATTCGCTTACTATCACTAGCTCGCTGCCCTTTGTGACCGCCATTGTAGTACGTGTGTTGCCCAAGCCATAAGGGGCATGATGATTTGACGTCATCCCCACCTTCCTCCGGTTTATCACCGGCAGTCTCTCTAGAGTCCCCACCATCACGTGCTGGTAACTAGAAACAAGGGTTGCGCTCGTTGCGGGACTTAACCCAACATCTCACGACACGAGCTGACGACAACCATGCACCACCTGTGTGATCCATAACTATCTTCCCATCTCTGGGATCTTTGTATCCATGTCAAGGCTTGGTAAGGTTCTTCGCGTTGCTTCGAATTAAACCACATACTCCACCGCTTGTGCG
>JAVVTI010000068.1:0-2752 GCA_036653735.1 Bacilli bacterium
CAACTCTTTGTTTCATACCACCAGATAATTCACTAACTTTTTTATTTATGAAATCTTTTAATCCATATTTAATTAATAGTTTTTCTACATATTCTTTATTTGAAGTAGTTAAGTTTTTGTTTATTTTTAGGCCTAGGCAGGCGTTTTGTAAAACAGTTAACCATTCAAATAAAGAGTCGTTTTGAAGCATATATCCTATTACTAGGTTTTCTTTGGCTATTATAGTTCCTTCGTAATCTTTGTCTATTTCACATATAATATTTAATAATGTACTTTTACCACATCCTGATGGACCTATAATAGCTATGAAATCATTTTTATGTACATCAAATGATATGTTTTTAATACTTAGTAGTTCACCTTGAGCTTTATAATATGTTTTAGAAATATTTTTTAAAGAAATAATATTATTAGTTAAATTCATTATTTACTAAAATGTTATATTCTGTTTCTTTTTCTAAAACATTATTATATTTCATTATGTTTTGTAATCTATTAAAAGATGCTTTTGATATATAAGTGTTTTTCCACCATGAATCAGCATCTTTGTAGCGTTTTATTATTATTTCTAAATCTAATATATTAGTATCAATAAATTGTTTTTTAATGTCTTTAGCAAGTGTTTGTTCATTATTATTCATTGTGTATTCTAAAGCTTTATTAAGTGCTTTGTTAAATTTTTTAATTATATTTTTATTATTATTTATATAGCTTTTTCTAGCATAGAATGAAGTATATGGAACTTCTCCTGATATTTCTCCTACACTACCTAATATGCAGCCTATTTTTTGTTTTTCTACCATAGATGCTGAGGGTTCAAATAAGTTAACATAATCTCCTTTACCACTTATATATGCACCTGTTAGGGCGGCAAACTCTATTGATGAATCTATTATTACTTTGTCTAGGTTTACTTTATTCTCTTTTAAACCATAATTAAATATCATTAGGGGCATACCACCCTTTCGTATGTAATAGTTATAATGTTTATACATAAAATTGTTTAGGGGGCTTATGAATGAGAATAGTAAGTGTATTTGATGAAGATGGGAAGACATTACAAGAAATAATAGAACAATTTTTAATTACTTATTGTTTAGGAGATGATATTTAATAAATAAGAAATATAATACAGCTTTATATATAAGATTATCTCGTGAAGATGGTGATAACTTAGAAAGTGAAAGTATTACTAATCAAAGAGAAGTACTACAAGTATTCTTAAATAGAAATGAAGAAGAGTTATTACTGTTTGGTGAATATGTTGATGATGGGTATAGTGGATCTAATTTTGAAAGACCTGCATGGAAGAGATTACTTATAGATATAAGTAATAAGAAGATTAATACTATTGTTACAAAGGATTTATCGCGTATGGGACGTGATTATATCTCTATGGGGGAATATATAGAGAAAATATTTCCTGAGCGAGGTATAAGGTTTATAGCACTTAATGATGATATAGATACTTTGTATGAAACTCCAGGTAAAGAGTTTTTAATGTTTAAGTTAGTATTTAATGATTATTATTTAAAAGATACTTCTAAGAAGATTAGAAATATATTAAAAGCTAAGAAAGAGAAGGGTTTATTTTTAGGTTGGAAAGCTGTATATGGGTATGTTAAGAATCCTAAAAATAAATATAAGTTAATTGTAGATGAGAATGTTAGACATATTATTAAGAGAATATTTAACTTAGTAATAGATGGTAAGAGTCCTAAAGAGATAGCTAATATATTATCAATAGAGCATATATTAACACCTAGTATGTATGCTAAATTAAATCGTGGTATGAAATCAACTGCTTATGAGTTATGGTGTCCTAGAACAATAGAAGAGATGTTAATGAATCAAACCTATATTGGTAATCTAACCCAGGGTAAGAGAAAGAAGCTTGGGTATAAGTCTAATAAGGAGATTAGAATACCTAAGGAAGATTGGATTATAACTAAGGGTAGTCATGAAGGTATTATAGATGAGAAGACTTTTAATAGTGTGCAATCATTATTAAAGAAGAATAAGAATAAAGTAAATATTAAAAACAATTATTTATTATCAGGCTTTATGCATTGTAAGGAATGTGGTCACTCTATAGGTATTAATAAAAGTAATGATGGTAATAGATACTACTGTTGTTGTACTTATTATACATCTCATAGTAAGTTTAAACTATGTACACCACACTCTAATAACTATAAGAAGTTAGAAATATTAGTTTTAGATAATATTAGGAATATATGTAAAAAGTATGTTGATAGTAAATTATTTATAGATAAAGTAGAAGATGCTATTAGAAAGAATGATATAAGTATAAAGAAACAAGAAGAAATTAATATATTAAATAATAAGATTAATAATAATCTTATATATATTGATCAAATCTATGAAGATAAATTAAATAAAAGTATAAACTTAGAGATGTTTAAACGTTTATCACTTAAGTATAAAGAAGAAATAGATACTTATAAAATAAAAGTAACACAGATAAAGGAAGAAATTAGTAATATAAATATTAATAATATTAATAATGAAAAGAGAGATGTACTTCAAAAGATAAATGAATATTTATCTTTTGATAAACCTAATAGAACTATATTAGTAAACTTAATTGACAATATATTAATTAGTGAAGATAAAACAGTAGAAATATATTATAAATTTAAATTAGTATAATTATAAGTTTTATTATTTATTATGAAAAATTAGTGCTTGACAAACAAGCAATTATTTATTAAAATTAAATAAGTAGAAA
>JAVVTI010000069.1:0-2711 GCA_036653735.1 Bacilli bacterium
AAGGAATATTTAAATTTTTTTAAAAAAAATTATAAATAATGATAGAAATTTTGAAATTAAATATAAATTTAACATATTAAATAATTTATAATTTGGTTTTGTCACAAGGTGGGATGAAGTATACATGAAGAAAGATAAACTACTTATATGAGATTGTTATAGTAATGTCGCACTAGAGTCGCAGTAATGTGCACTAGTGACGTAGTAATAAAAAATTACAAGAAGATTATTTCTTATATATAGTTCAACCAGGTGATTTTCTTTATATTGTATTGCAAAACAATATAATATAAATGTTAATAGCTTTATAGTTATTAACATTTTTAAATATTATTAGTATAGTTGTTTACATATTCCAGGATCTGGTACATAGAAACAATGATTTTTATATTTACCTGAGTTTCTTTGTTTAAACCAAAGGTCTCTGCATTTTTTATTTTTTCCTGGTGAATAAAACCATAATGCATTAGTTGCCGGATGATAATATTCTCCACGAAGAACTCTTTTTGCTAGTTCTTTTTCTTTAGGAGTGGATTTTCCATAGAAAAGTGAACTGTTTGTTCCTACAAAACCACCAGGTGATTGATATACTACATCTGTGATTGTTCTTATATTTTTAAAGTCTAAACAATATGCTATTGCTCTGTTTACAATAACATTACCTACCATAAGCATTCCAAGTTCGCCTTCACCTAGGGCTTCAGCCCTCATAAGTCTTGCACATAAATCTAATTCTTTTGTTGTATATTCTATTATCACTTTTTCACCTATAAATATTATATGAAGTTATTGTATAAATGTTTTAAATATGTTATAATTTTAAAAGCACTTAGGGGTGTGGTGTAGTGGTAACATTCGGGTCTCCAAAACCTTAGCTGTGGGTTCGATTCCCTCCACCCCTGCCATGTGAAAATAACATGAACTTTTACTACTTTGTTGGTGGGTTTGCTGTTTATATAGGACTTGAAAATAGTCTAAATAAAAACGATAGGATTTAATTCTTACCGTTTTTATTTTATTAATATAAGAGAAACTTACATAGTTAATATGGAAAAGGTTTATGCTTTATTATTACTTTGTTTAAAGCATTCTATTAGAGCATATATGTTTTTACTTGTTTATCAGTTTGATTATCAATGTTAATTAGTTTAGTTGTGGATAGTCATAAAATATAATCGGTTGAAATATTAAATAAGTTATCAAGTTCTACTACATATTGAGTTGATGTTAATAAATATTCATTTCTCAGGTATTTTTACTAGAATGAGTAATACCGGGTTTTTAGCAAATTCATTTTGTGTCATATTAAAATTATTTCTAATTTCTTTTATAGTGTTTGCTATCATAATACAGCACCTTATATAATAGATAATATAATATTTTAAAAGATATTACATTATCAAAATGATTGGTACGCTGTACTAGTAACAATATGTATAGTATAATGTAAGTGGAATATCTTGTAATAGAATTGTATAAAAGTAGTATGTTACAATTTTTACCTTTTATTCTAAATAGTAGTTAGATTTTAGGAGGTGATAAAGAAGGCTAACTATGTTACTAATACAAGTGATAAAGGCAAAAAAGTTGCACTTATTTTATGTGCTTTTGAAGGCTTTTTTGGAATTCATTTATTTTATGTAGGTAAAATTGGAAAAGGTTTACTTTACATGTGTACTGCAGGTTTATTTTTCTTAGGCTGGATATTTGATTTAATAAAAATATCTATAGGAACATTTACTGATGGTGCGGGAGTGCCTTTAAGAAAATAGTTCTTGTTTTCTAGATATTTATATTATTTACACTTTTATAAGATCTAAATATAATTAAAGGAGAGATATAAAATGAAGTTTTACGAGAAAAAGTGGTTTATTATATTGATGATGTTTTTAGTTCCACCATATGCTATTTACTTATTATGGAAGAAGACTCAGTGGAAAAAAAGCGTTAAAATAGTTTTAACAATAGTTTTGTCTTTTTTTACACTAATATTTATTAATGCATTTTTTGATCAATCTAATAGTGAAGGAGGTTTAGGGTCTAATAAAGAAGAAATTTTACAAAAAGAAGTAACTGTTTTAGATTTTTCGAATATGCCTATTGAAGATATAAAAGCTTGGAGTGAAACGAATAAGATAAAACTTTATACTAAAAATATTTATTCAAATGACATAGAAAAAGGAGCTTTTATTAGTCAAAGTATAAATAGTAATAAAAAAATAAGTGAGGGAATGTCACTAACAGTAATATATTCTTTGGGTAAAGAACCTAAAATAGAATATAAAAATGCTTTAAAAAAAGCAGAAAATTATGCAAGTATTATGAATATGTCTAAAAAAGCTATTTATGATCAATTAATTTCACCATATGGGGAAAAGTTTCCAGAAGATGCGGCACAATATGCAATGGATAATATTGTGGCTAAATGGAATGAGAATGCACTTGCTAAGGCAAAGATATATCAAACAACGATGAGTATGTCAAAGAGTGCTATTTATGATCAGCTGGTTTCACAGTATGGAGAAAAATTTACTAATGAAGAAGCACAATATGCAATAAATAATTTAGAATGAAAAATTTAAATTGTCAAATAAAAAAAATTAAGGAGAAGAAAATGAAAAATAAGTTTTTAATGGGATTAGTAGGTTGCATCCTTATTATAGGAGTAACTGGTTGTGGTCAAAAGGAACAAAAAATGGAGAATTTATTAA
>JAVVTI010000070.1:0-2699 GCA_036653735.1 Bacilli bacterium
GGTTTATGTAAGAGCTTAGCCGGTTCATTTAAGACTTTGAGTGTAATCTTTACGAAGTGTGAAGGCAATCCCAATCATGCCCCTTTGTGATAACTCACCACACACCTGTCCTAAATAATCATCATGAGAAAACATCAGATTGATTATCAATCATTTATGTCGGTAAAAAACGATTTCTAAAGAAGCCCTCCTGCTCCAATATGCCCAATTGGTCAAGGAGCTTCTCAATCGACATGAGTTTCAAAACATTGTTACCAAACATCAGGCAAACAAGTATTCCAAAAAGTTCGATGCCTGGAGTCAGCTCATTTGGATGCTATTTTGTCAGCTGGGCGGATGTCACTCAATACGAGATATTAGCAATGTTTTACGTAGCATCACAGGAAACATCAATCATCCAGGTGTTTCCACGGCTCCATCGAAATCGACAATCGCCTATCAGAACACACATCGCAGTTGGAAAGTGTTTCGAGATTACTACTATGTGCTACGTCAACGTTTAGGACAGCAGAGAGGTAATTAGCACGGATTAGCCAATATCGGGGCTAAAATCAAGTTGCTTGATTCTTCGACAATAACGATGTCACTGAGTGCTTTCCCTTGGGCTCACTACACTCACGAAAAAGGTGCCGTCAAGCTTCACTCCTTGCTTGACCTTGATATGCACTTTTGGGACAGCAAGAAAGCGTTTTTTGTTGTCCGACATCGATTGGACCTCCAATTTGATTCGCGAAGCGAGATAGAATTGCCCGATGTGGGCGAAGAATACATACTCAAGGATGAAATCATTTTTTTAAAGAATAAACCAACCCTTGAAAAGTATCCTAAAGAGTTACGTCGAGTCGTTGTTTTTGTCGAAGGTAAAGAGCATGCTATTGAACTGCTCACCAATAATTTTACATGGGATAGCTCTGTTGTTGCAGCACTTTATAAAGACAGATGGTACATTGAATCGTTTTTTAAATCCGTTAAACAACTCCTTCATATCAAATCCTTTGTAGGAACAAGTCCCAATGCCGTCCTGACTCAAATATGGACAGCCATGATTGCAATCTTGCTTATTTCTTACCTGAAAACGAAGGCAAGCTACAAATGGCAATTGTCCAATTTGGTTGCCTTTTTGCGCATGAATATGTTCGTGAAGATTGATTTATGGCAATGGGTGAACAATCCCTTTCATAAACCACCAGACTCTTTTGTCATACTGGAGCAGGGGGTTCTTCTTTAGAAATCGTTTTTTACCGACATAAATGATTGATAATCAATCTGAGATTTTCTCATGATGATTATTTAGGACAGGTGTGGGCGTGGCGACCTTCTTCGCTAAAGCAGGAACCAAAATGTTCTTCGAGGCTTTGCCAGTCCATTCGAGCCGATAGTTTGACCAACGGATGGCTTTCGTTAACGATACGATCCAGTTCGATTCGGAAAAAATCCTGATGAGCGGGTTTGGATGGCTGATTTTTGGGCTGCATGAGAAGAAAATTTTACCGGAAAATGAATGATATTCGATCAAAAACTGGTAAATTTACTTCTTTAATTTTGTCATACAATGCTTATGGTCAACGATCTATTTCTTTTTCAGGGTCGACTAGTTACTGACAAACTCAAAATCCACCTTCCTTTTTCGTGCCTTGCTACTTTTTACCTCTTTTCAAGATTTTTATTTAGGACAGGTGTGCTTCAATAAGCCTTTTGCAAATCGTTTCAAAAGTTCTTCAGGAGCTTTGTGGCATGGAAGTTTCTTCCTCTCAAGTCAGTGACTTAACCGCTCGCCTTGATCCTGAGCTCAAGCAATGGAGAGAACGTCCTTTGTCTCCTGTTTCCCATATCATTCTCGATGCTACTTATCTCAAGGTGAGAGTCGATTCCTGTGTACGCAGTTGCGCGGTTCTTATTGCCGTAGGCTGTTGTCGCCAATCGGGTAAGCGTATCGTGCTGGGCGTTTCTGCTGCACTCAGCGAAGCAGAAGTCCATTGGAGGGCATTCCTGTCTTCTCTCAAGCAACGGGGGTGCGGAGTTCCAGATTCCATTACTTCGGATGCTCACGAGGGGATAAAGAGTGCCGTTACTTGCGTTTTCCCAGGCGTCAAATGGCAACGATGTCAATTCCATCTCCAACAAAATGCCCAGGCCTATGTCCCTAAAGCTGAGATGAAAGTCAAGATTGCTACTGATATCAGGCGTATTTTCGGCTCTGCGTCAGATTTACTGGTAATAGCTTTGCCGTAGTTTGAGGAAGAGGTACGGAATATTGAAGAGCCCGCACGTCTTGGCTTGAATCCTTGAGATAGAAGCATTAGCTGTCTCTATCTTCCCGCTACTGATTCTGAACTTGAAGAAATTGATCACCTCATTGAAGTTCTTCAATAAGCCTTTTGCAAATCGTTTCAAAAGTTCTTCAGGAGCTTTGTGGCATGGAAGTTTCTTCCTCTCAAGTCAGTGACTTAATCGCTCGCCTTGATCCTGAGCTCAAGCAATGGAGAGAACGTCCTTTGTCTCCTGTTTCCCATATCATTCTCGATGCTACTTAGTCGACCCTGAAAAAGAAATAGTTCGTTGACCATAAGCATTGTATGACAAAATTAAAGAAGTAAATTTACCAGTTTTTGATCGAATATCATTCATTTTCCGGTAAAATTTGCTTCTCATGCAGCCCAGAAATCAGCCATCCAAACCCGCTCATCAGGATTTTTTCC
>JAVVTI010000071.1:0-2653 GCA_036653735.1 Bacilli bacterium
CCCTTTTCGCCCTGTCCCTGCTGATTTTCAAGCTGTTGAATTGCGGCGGCAATATCGCCGTCCTCAACAGAAACCTTTGCGTTGCCTTGGCTGTCCGCCGTAGCCTTAACCTCCACAGCGCCCGGGCTTGCCAAAAGAACAAAGGTGGAAAATCGGTCGCAATCCACCGTCACAAGGGCTTTTCCGTTTTCCACAACCGTCTTTTGGACGGGCGTGAAAACTTCGTCACCGTGGAGAGCGATCACTCGGAAGGCACTTGGGGAAAGCTTTTCGTATTCCTCGGGGGGAATAAACTTAAGGTGAAGGGGCTTTGCCGTTTCGTTTATTGGTCTGGGGAGGGGCTTGCCATTTCCCTGACTTGTGGTTTCGATTGTAATTTCCGTGGCGCTGATGGGAACGCGCCCGCTCTGCAGCTGCTTTAGCAGGCTTTCGCTTAAGGCGCTGTTGATGCCCGAGGCGGGCTTGCCGTTTTTGATAATCCCCTTTGTCACGTCGTTTATGATGACGCTGATGCTTGTGTCAGTTTCGGGAGCGCTTTCACCAAAAATCAGCTTGCCCAAATCCGTTTCGTCAACAAGAACAGGAGCCTTGTCGCTGTTCAGCACTTGGACTGTGAGATTTCCGGGCTTTACGGGCTTTCCGCCTGCTTCGTCGCCGCTTTTGCCGTCCTCGCCTTTTTTAAGGCTTGCGCCCGAAACGACGGCTTGAGGGATAATTGCTTCGCCGCCCTTACCTCCCCTGCCGCCTCCGCCAAGTCCGACGCCGCCCTTTGCTTTTCCGCCGGCTCCGCCGACTCCGCCCTGAACACTGCCGCCTTGAAGGGAAATGACACTGACGGCTTCGCCGCCCTGAAGGAAAATTCCCCCACCGCCGTTTCCGCCGTCGCCGCCGCTTCCAAGGGAGCTGCCGCCTTCGCCGCCCTCGCCACCTGTTATGTTGCCCCTGCTTACAAGCCCGTCCCGAGTCTTAGCGGTACAGCGAATTCCTGCGCCGCCCTCGCCGCCCGGCTCGCCGGGTTTTTGGGAGCCGCTGTTTTCGCCTTTGCCGCCTATGCCGCCCAAAACGCTGCCCATGGCTTCAACAAGGCACTTTTCGGAAACAATTCCACTGCCGCCCGCCGCTGAGGCGTCCCTCGGGCTTTCACTGCCGTTACCGCCCTTGCCGCCATTTCCGCCTTGGGCTATGCCACCGGCTTTAACGACAACACTGCCTTTAAGGGAGCTTGCTCCGTCGCCGCCATCGCCGCCGACGCCGCAGACCTGCTGCATTCCGCCCTCCGCGCCGTCGCCGCCCTGCACCTTGCCCTCAATTGTGACGGTGCCCCGAAGGGAGCGCACGCCGCAACCGCCGCCGCCGCTGTTCCTGCCAACGGAGCCGCTGCTTGAGGTGTTTCCAAAGCCGCCGTCTCCGCCCTGAACACTGCCGCCGCTTTTAATTTTTACTTCGCCGCTTGTTGAGACAAGCCCGTCGCCGCCTGTGCCGCCCTCGCCACCCATGCCGATGCCGTTCTCGGGTTTGCCGCCGTTTCCGCCCGCGCCGCCAAGAACCTCAACATTTGCTTCAACTATGAGCGCCGCGCCGTTTCCAACATCCACAGCCGTGCCGCCGTTTCCGCCGTTTTGACCCGCTCTGCCGTCTCTGCCGTTTCCGCCGATAAGCTTGCCCTTGCCCGAACTGCTTATGATTGTAAGGGTGACGCCGTCGCCCAAAATAATCCCGAAGCTGCCGTCCATTGCGGGAGTGGGTCCGCTAAGGGAAAAACCGTTCAAATCCAAGGTCAGGGCGGGAATGTCAATTGTGATTGGGTGCTGTCGCCGTATGTCTTGGTTCAGCTTGATTGTGGTATTGTTTTCGCTCAATCGGGCGCCACTGCCAAAAACGGCTCGAACCGACTCCTCAGTCAGCCGAAGCTTGGCAGTTTTCGCTACCACGCTCACAATTTTGCCCACGCCGCCGTCTGTTTTTTCGTCAATTTGGCTACCCGGCGCAAGATAGGCTTCAATCGGCTTGCCCACAGGGAGCTGATAAGCCATGCAAAATTCCCCGGGCACCCGAAGGGTTGCGGAGGCAATATAAACGCTTGCCGTTTTGTCCTCAACAAGCAGGGGCACAAGCCCGGGAGTCTGAGGCTCCACACAAAAATCGCTTTTTGTGACGCTAAGCTTTCCCTCCGCCGCCACCGTCATTGCAGACTGTGCCGCGGATAAAAGCTTAAGCTCCCGCAGTTCAAGCTCACCCTCTGCCCTTATTGGAAAGTTAATTTCGCCGTTTTGAAGGACAAGGCTTGCGCCCTTTGACAGCAAAAGAATGTCCGTCTTAAGGGTTTCTGCCGGGTTGTTTTTTCTTATTTTGAGCTTGTTGCCGCCCAAATCCAAAACGCCGTCAAAGCCTTTTAGAAAGCTAATCACGGGCTCACCCTTCATTGAGGGCAGCTCAAGGTCATTTAAAAGGGTGACGGTTTTTCGATAAAGCCTTGCGCTTCCCGCCTGCACGGCGTTGAAATAGTCGCAAAGCCCCAGGGGAGAATTCACTTTGTCGGAGGCAAGGGGAGAATTTTTTCCCCCAAGCGTACCTTTGTCCGCCCCGCTTGTTGCAAGGCTCGCTCCGGGCAGCAGGGAAAGCAGCAGGCAAAGTGTGAGTAGAATGCTAAAAA
>JAVVTI010000072.1:0-2423 GCA_036653735.1 Bacilli bacterium
GCATTTATTCATCTCTTTGTATACTCTTAAGACACTTATTATTTGTTTTTTATGAATTATCACAAGGATAAGATCTTCCCATAATTTTACATATTTAAGTCATATTTCAAACATACTTCTTTAGTATACTTGTTAACATGTGGAGGTGATATATGAAAAAACGAAATAATCGTTTAAACTAATTGTATCAGAAATATTTTAATTAAACTTATAATATAAGAAAGGAAGTGTATGTTTAATGAAGCTAATAATTATGAAAGGGTGGGTGGTAAATGAGACATAACAGTGGTAAAATAATTATATAAGAAAAGGTGATGAAGAAGTGTATAAAATATGTTTAGTAGAAGATGAACAAAATCTAAATGAATTAATTACAACATACCTAAAGAAAGAGGGTTATGAAGTTATTTCTTGCTTAAATGGAAAGGAAGCTTTAGATATTAAAGATAATATTGACCTATGGATATTAGATATTATGCTAGGGGATGACATTAATGGATATGACATTATTAAGAAAATAAGAGAAAAAAACAGCATCGTACCAGTAATATTTACATCAGCAAGGGATAAAGATCTTGATAAAATAATAGGCTTTGAATTAGATGCAGATGATTATATAACTAAACCTTATTCACCAAAAGAGTTGATGTTAAGAATAAATAAACTTATTAAAAGAGTTTATTCAAAAGATTTTGAGAAACTAACATATGAAGATTATATAATAAATATTAATAAAAGAACCATTACTGAGAATTCAAAAGAAATATTCCTTACTACTTTGGAGTTTGATTTACTACTATTATTAATAGAAAATAAGAATGTAGTATTTTCAAGAGAAGATATAATTTCTAAAGTATGGAATGAAGATTATTATGGAAGTGATAGAGCAGTAGATGATTTAATTAGAAGGCTAAGAAGTAAGATGCCTAAACTAATAATAAATACTGTTTATGGGTTTGGATATAGATTAATATGAAAGATTATATAAAAAATATAGGACTTAGAGGTCAGTTGTTAGTTATAACTATTATAACAATTATACTTTCTTCATTTACTTTAATACTTTTAGTGCCTAAACTATTAATGCCATTCTATGAGTATAATATATATGAAATGCTTAAACAACCATTACCATTTATTAAACCTGGTATTAGTAATAATAATGAGAATATAGCTTATATAATAGAATCTAATGCTGTAGTACTATCAAATAACTTTAATAGTATTATGAAGACAAATAATTATAATGATGTTCTCTCTAAGATATCTAAGACTTATGGATCGTTTAAGTTAAATGGTAGGAAATATTACTATAATACTAGTTCTATTAATAATGCTCATGTAGTTACACTTACTAATAATAATTATATATTATCACAACAGAAGAATTTAAATAATATAATAATGCCTATTACTATGTTTATACTTTTAATAACAGTTTTTATGTTAATGCTTTATAGTGATTTTATTGTTAGAAAGATATCTAAGATTAAGAAGAAGATTGATAATATAGATAATAATAATTTTAATCACAGTGAAACCTTTTCCATAAATGATGAACTTAACTCCTTAAATAACTCTATTGAAAAAACTAGATTAGATTTAATTGAAAAAGAGGAATATAAGAATAATATGTTCCAGTCCATATCACATGAACTAAAGACACCTATAATGGTTATATCTAGTCACGTAGAGGCTTCAGAAGATAAAGTAATATCTAAAAATGCTGCTATAAAAGTAATAAAGGATGAGGCTAAGAATTTAAATAATCAAGTTGAACAAATATTAAAATTAAATAAGATTAATTATTTAAAGAATGAAAAAAGTGATGTATATGATAGTATTTCTATTAATAAAATAGTAAGAAAATCTATTAGAAAGTTTAAACTTTCTAGGAAAGATTGTGCCTGGAGTTTTACTTGTGATAAAAGTAAATTTAGAGGTAATGATGAAGACTGGCAAACAATTATAGATAATATATTAAATAATTTTTCTAGGTTTGCTATAAAGAATATTAGTATTACTATTAAAAATAATACAATTATAATGTTTAATGATGGACCATTAATAGAAAAGAATATAATTGATGATGTGTTTGTACCTTATAAAAAGGGTACTAATGGTAAACATGGTTTAGGGTTAACTATAGTAAATGATTCACTTAAACTCTTTGGATATAAGATAGAAGCTAAGAATATAGAAGATGATAATAAACAAGGAGTAGTATTTATAATTAAGTAACTTAATACACTGTATTAAGTTACTTTTTAATTGTTTGTCATATAATTAAATAAGGAGTTATTATGGATGAAGAGAATAGAAAATATGATGAATTTATTGAAAATAATTATAATAAACGTGTTTTAAATATAGTAAATATAAGTAATAGAAGAGATAAGAGAGACTTATAAAACTATTATTTA
>JAVVTI010000073.1:0-2402 GCA_036653735.1 Bacilli bacterium
CCTTCTAGAAACATTCCTCTGTTTTTATAATTAATATTATTCATCCAACAACTCCTATATAATTGTACTAAATTTCTAACGAAAAGTCATTAGTTTTACGATAATTTATGATTATTTGTGTACAAATAAACACATAAGTATTAGAAAAAGTCATAATCTAAGAAAAAATCTTCATGTATAAATAATATTATACAAAAGTTTATTAATAAAAGAGAAGAAAACCTTGCTATTATAGTCAGAAATAATTTCTACTATTATAAATAAAAAAATATTTATATCAAGAAAGTTAAATAGATTTTAATATTATTTTACTTTCTTATTTTGTTATAACCTAATTCTAATTTTTTTACAAATAAAGCGGGTATTTTTTCCTTTGCCTTTTTAATAATATCTTGATCAATACCATATAAAGCCTCTGCCATTGAACCTACAATGCAAGCATTTGTATCAGTATCGCCTCCATAACTTATAATTTTAACAATGCTCTCGTTAAAACTTTCTGATGAAAATACAGCCTCTAAACAATTATAAATTGTTTCAAAACAAGACATGTTAAATTTCTGAAATGGAACATATTTAGGAAAAACATCTAACCTCTGAATAATTTCTTTTTTATTATATCCTTGCCTAGCTAAATATATTACTTTTGCTATTATCGTAGTACACTCTAAGGCTTCAATAGAATTGTGTGACGGCATTGTTGCCAGTCTGACATTTCTAATAACTTCTTCTTCTGAATCAAATAAATATCCTATTGATGATATTCTCATCATGGCACCATTTCCATTACTAACTCCAATATCTTTATTGTTAAGCCACCTTATAAATCCAGGAGAAAAAGAATTTTTAAAATAAGGAACAAATTTCGGTTTATAACTCAAAAACTCTACTCCGTATTTTCTTAACATTACTTCATATGAAACATTTGTTAAAATAGCATCTAGAACTGCAATTGTCAAAATAGTATCATCACTATAAAATGCATTTTCTGGTATAATATTATTAGTTATCTGTATTTGCATTATTTTTTTTGTTTGCTCATATTCATAAATAGATCCAGCCAAATCACCAATTATAGCTCCCCACATAAAATCACCTAATTTATATTATACTAAATTTCTTATGAAAAGTCATTGTCTCTGATAATTTCTAGTAAATAAAACCTACAAAAATTTGGTAATTATTAACACAAACCCCCAAAAAAATTTTGCTAATCTATATTAAAGTAATGACTTCTAAGGAGAAATTTGGTACAATAAACATATAAAACCAATAATAAGAAGAAAGAAGGAAAATTATGAAAAAGATAAAATATGTAATAAAAAGTATACTTAATATGGACTTTAAAGGTTTCTTTAATGTTATTTCAAGACTATCAAAGAAAACACATAAATCTAAGATATTCTTATTCTTTGATATAATATATTGTGGATTTGCTTATATGGCGGGTTATGCTGACTATGAGCTTTTTGAATTCTATAACTTAAAACGATATCAAAGAAAAACTGTTATTACTAGAGGTCAAAATGATAAAATAGTAAAAATGTTTAATGGAAAAGATTATATAGATGAAATAGATGATAAACTAGTATTTCATGAAAGATATAAAAAATATTTAAATAGAGATTATTTAGACCTAAGAAAAACCTCATGTGATGAGTTTATATCATATATGAAAAGTAAACACGTAGCTATGGCTAAAGCTTTAGACCAAACAGGTGGTAATGGAGTAGATAAAATAGATGATAAACAAGATCTAACTAAACTATATAATAAACTTCTTAGTAATAAACAATACCTAGTAGAAGACTATATAGTGCAACATAAAGATATATCTAAGATATACCCATGCTCAGTTAATACCCTTCGAATAGTTACACTATATAAAAATAATAAAGTACACATTATGTATAGAGGAATAAGATTTGGTAATAAAGGACACACTGTAGATAACTTTCATAGTGGAGGAATGTTTACTATAATAGATGAAGATGGAGTAATAAGAAAACCAGCAGCAGATAAGAAAAGAGATGTATATAGTCTTCATCCATATACTAATGAAAAAATAGTAGGATTTACTGTACCTTATTTTAAAGAAACTATTGACTACTGTATTGCTTTAGCCAAGGTAACACCATCTGTAGGATACATAGGATGGGACATAGCCGTTACACCTAATGGACCTACCGTAATAGAAGGAAACTCATATCCAGGACATGTCCTATACCAGTCAAAGATACATCTAGATGATTCAGGAATAGGTATGCTTCCAGCATTTCAAAAAATTATAAATGAAGAAGGTGAAACAAAGTAAATAAAACGCCATATTTAATATAAAGAAAGAAGGAAGAAGGAAAAATGAAAGAAAAGAAAAATGTAATATTAACAGTCTTACTTATAAT
>JAVVTI010000074.1:0-2388 GCA_036653735.1 Bacilli bacterium
GCTGTGAATTTTTCCGCCTCCATGGGCTTCGCGTAATAGTAGCCCTGAACCATATCGCAATTCAGCTCCCGCAGCAGGTCGATTTGCTGCCTGTCCTCAACGCCCTCGGCAACGATTTTGATGCCCAATTCCTCTGCCATTTTTATGATGCAGCCCACAACGATTTTTGAGCGCCGAGCATCCTTTTGGTTGGAGAAAAAGCTTCTGTCAAGCTTTATTATGTCAACCGATAAATCCTTCAGCATTCCAAGGGAGGAATAGCCGCTGCCAAAATCGTCCATGGAAATGGTGAAGCCGTTTTTGTGCAGCTCCTCCAGTAAAACGAGAAATCTGTCGATGTTGTCGTAGATTGCGGTTTCGGTAATTTCAATTTCGATCCATTTGTGGTCAATGCCGACGCCGTCCACAACGGCGCAAAGCTCCTTCACAAAGTTGCGATTGCTGATGTGAAGCCGAGAGAAGTTAACAGAAACCACAAGCGGCTCAATGCCTTGGGAAATCCAGTCCTTGATGATGAGGCAAACGCTTTTGAGAGCGTGAAAATCCAGTTTTGTGATGAAGCCGTTTCTTTCAAAAATGGGAATAAACGCCTTGGGAAGGAACAAATCCCGGTTCTCGTTTTGCCAGCGTGTCAGCGCCTCGGCACCGCAAAGCATTTCGCTGTCAAGCCGATATTTTGGCTGAAGATAAACGAGAAATTCGTTTGACTTCAGGCTCTGGGACATTTTGTTTTCAATTTCCTTGGCGTGGAGGGCTTTTTTAATCATCGCCTCGTCGTAGACGACAAATTTGTTGGTTTTGTCAAGCTTTGCTTCCTTGTGGGCAACATTGACCTTTTCGAACAGGTTTTTGATATCCAGCTTTTTTACGTCCTCTGTCTCCACCACACAAACGCCGTATGCAAAGGTGAAGTTGAAGGTGAAGTGCTTGTCCAGCAGGGAGTAAAAGTTGTCCAAAAAAACATCGCAGAGCTGGGAAATTTCACTGCTGTCCTCCATGGAGAACAGAGCGACAAATTCGTCGTTAAAGACACGGGCAAAAATTTCGTCTTGGTTTCGGGTGGTTTGCTTGATGGCGCGCGCCACACAGCGCAGGATGTCGTCGCCTTTTTTGTAGCCGTATATTTGGTTGATGAGCTTAAATTTTTCTATGTCCAGCTTGACCAAAAAATGCTTGCTGTTTTTGTGACGTTTGATGATTTCCTGAGCATCGACCTTGAATTTGTAGAAGGAGCGGCTGCCGGTCAGCTCGTCCACAAAGGCGAGAGTTTCAAGCTGCTTGATGTGTTGAAGATGATCCTTTTTTTGAGCTGTAATGTCAGCGCATTCGATGAGACAGGCGGGGACGCCCTCCGCCCAATGGAGCTCGGAGGCGGTGGTTTCCAGCCAAATTCCAAGCCTTTCGTTAAAGACTTCCCGGGTGATGTGATGTTTTTTCTCGCTCCGCAGCTTTCGCAGGGGGCAGTCAGGGCACTGGGAGTTATTCCCACGGAAATACTTGTGGCAGGGCTCTGTACACTCTTGGTAATTCATGATTTTGCGCGCCTGATTGTTCATGAAAAGAACCTCAAAGCTTTCGGGGTTTACCACATAAACATAGTTGTTCAGGTGGTTCATAACTTCAAGCTGAACCTGAGTGTCCTTGTAAAAAGCCTCGTCAGCGCGTTGTTTCACGAAAAAGGTTGCCAATATATTGGAGATGGTGGCGATTTCGTCGATTTCGGCTTCGTTGCGCAAAGCGCCGCTTCGGCAGTTATCGAAGCCGATAAAGCCCAGTAGCTGACCCTTGTCGAAAATGCCGAACTGAACCATGGATTGTATGCCCTGAGGCTCCAAAAAACAGCGCTCCCCGGGCTGCAAATCATCAAGTGATTTTAGCACAAAAAGACCGGTTTTGAGAAAGCTGGAATTTGCGGTGCTTGCGGCTTCGATGGGCACGTTTTGCAGGTTTGCGATTTCGGAGGTGATGCCCTCGGCGCACCATTCGAAGGTGTTGGAGGTGGTTTTGCCACCCTTGTCCGTTTCGAAAATATAGCCTCTTTCGAAGGAAAAATGGCTTGCCACAAGAGCCAAGGCAGAATGAACTGCCTCGGTGGAATTTCCGGAATGGTAAAGAGCTTCAAAAACATATTGAATGCTGCTTTTTGTGGAACGGGGTTCCGAAGCAGTGCTTTCCCCTTGAGGCTCCCCATTGATGGACTTGCTCACCATAAACTCACATCCCAGTAAAATAACTTATTTGCCCTTGGCTATTTCTTGATGGAATAAACGCACTTGTTATAACCAATAATACCAATGATGGAACAAAAAAACAAGTAAATACTTATATAATGACAGAAATAATGCAAATAGGCTACTTCTCCTCAAAAAGCAGCAAATAAGCGCCGTA
>JAVVTI010000075.1:0-2304 GCA_036653735.1 Bacilli bacterium
ACCTACTAAATATAAAATATCTACTAACATCTCTTTCTTCCTCCTTTACTTAATTATAACATATTTAAAATATTTAGAAAAACCTCTAGTAGAGCTTATAAGCTCCCAATTTAACCAAATTTTTACCTTTCGGCATCCACCTACAGGCGGCTCTAGGTCCTACTAGGCCCTTTTTACTTTACTTGTTTAACCACTGCACTAGACTGTTTTAATCGTTCGGGAAAGGGTTTCCCCGGACTACATCTTATATTTTTTTGCTGCCTTCCTCATTAAATCGCGTATGGTGACACTTGTGTG
The DNA here is from genome assembly GCA_036653735.1 of Bacilli bacterium. Classification (GTDB taxonomy): domain Bacteria; phylum Bacillota_I; class Bacilli_A; order RF39; family UBA660; genus CAVCAD01. Next base: position 298 of record JAVVTI010000075.1, read on the forward strand.
CCATTTCCTGATACTGTCAGAGTATCAGAAGCTAAAGAAATCGCGGCACGAAGCCCAAAAGCATTACTGACAGTGCCGTTATTCAAGTTGCCTGGATCATCCACCCCGTTCACAAAGAACACGCGAGCGTAACCACTATTGAAACGACATGGAGAAGAAACCCACCAATATCCAGCATTGCCACTTCGCTTTGCATTGTCGTATAAATAATAATCCGGGTTATTCGAATAAGCTACGCCTCCGGCGTAAGCGACTTCGTCGGCTGTTAATAAACCTCCTTTTGTTACAATATTATCACTTGCATTCGGACATTTAAATTGTGGAGTTTTGTTCACATATAATCTCATTCTTCCCCCATATGAATCCACTGTTTCGCTCTTATCGTTGCAAACATTCCAATTTGCGACTTTATTATTCTCAGCACCTGTTATATTATTATTATACCATGCGTCTATATCAGTTTTTGCAGTTGATCCTACATAATTTACATATGATGCTTGGTTATAACTTGGATACCAAACGTGTGAGCCTGAATCAATATATCCATCTTCAGTACTATTTCCTCCTAGTATTAATTTTATCGTTCCATCTTCATTTATTCTAACTATTCTCCACATTTTTCCTGCAAATGATACATAGTTGTTTTGAACAGAGCCTCTAAAGAAGTATGTTGGTTTATCACCTTCTGTTTTACCAGCTCTTGCTTCTTTCCATAAACCATTTTCACTCTTATCTGCTGGTGATACATGTGCAAACATAGAATCATTTTCTAAATTTTTTACTGTATTATTTGCAAGTATAGCATTTCCTAAAGTAACTCCTAGAGTAGGCATTACAGTAGTACCAGTAGGGTTTTCTCTATTATAGTATACTGTTGTTCCTCCTGTAGATAATTCTACTTGTAAATAAGCATCAAATGATTTACCTTGTTGTGAATTTTGATCACTTCCTGTTTCAGGAAAGTCTAAAGTAAAGTTATAGTTGTGTGTCTGTGCTCCTGCATTAGGACTAAACACACCTTCACTTATCTCAGTTTTCTGATAGGTTGTTTGTACTGTATTTATTGGTTTAGATGCTACTGGTGTACCACCCTTTGTTAAAGTATATTTTATATCTGTTATACCTGAGTTCTTCCAATAAATAAATACTTTATAACTTGTATCTACTGTATTTCCTCCAGTAGTTGCAACATTAAAAGCTTTACTAGTTTTATATCCTGGTAATATATTACCTTGAAATATTTGTGCTCCATCAGTAAAGTTAACTGAAGCTAGTTTTGCAGTATTAATGTTTACACTACTTGCTTTATCATTTCCTATAACATTAGCTGCAAAGTAAGCATAAGTCATTCCTACTACTGCTAAGAGTAAAGTAACTACGCTTATAATACCTAAGGTTAGTGTTACCTTCTTATTATTTGATTCCATAATTCTTTTCCTTCTTTCTTATACTCTTTCTACTTATTTAATTTTAATAAATAATTGCTTGTTTGTCAAGCACTAATAACTGATGATAGTGTAAAATAGTTTCGCGTATACAAAAAAGGAAAACCTCTAGTATAATTTATATATTACAATAAAATTATAAAAATATCTTTGAAATAAGAATCAAACTAAACATTTACAAGAGCTTTTTTTAAATAGAAATAATCTTCATTATTAAAATCTATTACAAATAAATTATTAATAGTATTAAAATCTTTAAAAAATGAAGGTATACTAGCATTTGTTTTAATTACTATATAAGAGTTATAAATAGTAAGTTTAGTATTCTCATTATTATAGAAATTATTAATAACATGATTATAATTAAAACAAGTATAATTAATATTATTCTCATTTATACTAGTTATTAATCTATTAATCTTAGGCTTATTTATTTGATTAGCTATTCTCTTATATATATTATATCCTATATTAATATCATTCTTATTCATCTTATATATTCTTTCACCTGAGTTTTGCAACACATTAAATTAAAAAATGCTTGTAACCCCTTTTATTATAA
>JAVVTI010000076.1:0-2292 GCA_036653735.1 Bacilli bacterium
AAATACAGGAGCAGCATCTTTTTGAAGCAATACAATATCGATTAGGAAAAATTTAGGTTCTATAATATTTGGTGTTGGTACGCATACCAGCACCATTTTTAATGCAAAAAAACAAGAAACACATATTCTAAACAGCTTAATTTATCCCTATCATAACGGCCGAATTGAAGGGATTAACAACAAAATCAAGGTCATCAAGCGGATTGCTTTTGGTTATAAATCCTTCCTGCATTTTAGAAATCGTATCTTGATTACGCAGGGAATACTGAAAATAAAAGCAGCCTGATTTAAAAAAACAGACTGCTTTCGATAACTTTATTAATTGTGATTTTTTTACCAACACCAGTTGACAGAGAGCCAAAAAATATTAGGGTCTTTTAAATTAAGCAGTTTTGAGATATCATTAGTATGAGACAAAGAAATCACTCCTTTAATATTTATTTCGTCGTAACTATTATAAACGTGTGATTCTTCTTTGTCTCTCTTTTTTTGCATTAAAAAATGGTGCTGGTATGCGTACCAACACCAAATATTATAGAACCAAAAAAATAGCGTAGTAGATAATCTACCACGCTATCAAGTCTAACTTATTGGGGTCACTACATTTAAAAAAACAGACTGCTTTCGATAACTTTATTAATTGTGATTTTTTTTACCAACACCAGTTGACAGAGAGCCAAAATACCCGGTATTTGATTTTTACCGGGAGGTCTGGTATAATTATCTTGTTTAGGGATATATAGAAGACCTCTCGGTTTTGTATATGTCATCGCCTCTTACCTTGCTGGGTAGGGGGCGTTTTTTTTATTCTAAAACTTTGCCCTTAGTTCAACAACTTTTCCAATTATAGAAACTGGGATGTCAGCGACCTCTTGCTTTGAAAAAAACAAAGGATCATAGGCTGCGTTGAGAGGGATTAGTGATAAACTACCATCATCATGCTTCTTGATTTTTTTCAAAGTAGAAGCATCTCCGTTTATTAAAACCGCAACAATATCACCAGTTTCACAATCAGGTTGACTCCGAATTATAACAACATCCCCAGCAACAAATCTTGGTTCCATACTATTCCCTTTTACCTGCAACGCGATATACTCTCCGCGATTCGCTAATTCTGGACTAATCTCTTCATAGTCAAGTATTTCCTCTATAGCGTCAAGAGGGATGCCTGCGACAATTTCGCCGAGTACTGGAATTAAGATACCTTTTGATGTGTCGGAAACCTTTTCTAACGAATCACGCCCGATCGGGACATCGTATCCCATTAGCCATGATTCGTTAACGTTAAGGGCCTTCGCTATTTTATAGATGTTTCTTTGTTTTGGCTCGTAAGTTCCTTTTATGTATGTGCTTATGGAAGATTTTCCAATCCCTGTTTTTTCAACAAGATCAGACTGTTTCATATTTCTTAGTGACAAACCCTCTAGGATTCTTTCAGCTGTTGTTTTCATTATCATTACCTTTCTTTATTACTAATTATATATTAGCATGATTGTTCAGAAAATGCAACAAAATAAATGAATAGAATAAAAAAAGTTCAGAAACGCAAAGTATTTACTTGACAGTTATTTTTGTTCGTGATAAGATTAGTTCAGAAACACGAACGAAAGAGAGGTGAGATAATGTCTTTTGATTACTGTAAGTTAAGAGGAAAGATTAAAGAAGTGTGCGGTACGCAAGGTAATTTTGCAAAACTTTTGGGGATTGGTAAAGTCTCCTTAAGCCAGAGATTGAATAACGCTCTTGACTTTTCTCAGAGTGAGATACGAAAGTCGTGCGAAGTTTTAGGAATAGCTGAATCTGATATTAATATCTATTTTTTTTCATCTAAAAGTTCATAAACACGAACTAGAAATAGAGATTTGCTATTTTTAAAAAGAAAAATTATTAAAAGGAGGCGAAGCCGTGAGTAACAACCTTGATATTGCAAAAGCATTTGAAGCGTTGGCAAGAATCGCAGAAATGCGGTACAACGTTACGGTAAAAATTGACAAAATTATTAAGGTGGATGTAGAAAAAAATAAAGAAACGGGGCCACCGCATGATTGACAGTGCACAAACGTGGCCTCGTTGATCGTGTTGGATGGTGAAATGGAAGAAACGATGAAAACGGCGAGTTAGGAGGTGAGGAAAATGTTTATTCCGAAGTGGGTGTTAGCAGAATTATTGGAATCTAAAAGAGATTTGGAAAGAAGAGTCAAGCGATTGGAAATTATTTTACTAGAAGAGTCAGAGGAAAAAATAGCCAGACTCAAGGATGAATCTGGCGGATTAGCAATGGATGAAACAATT
>JAVVTI010000077.1:0-2273 GCA_036653735.1 Bacilli bacterium
AGTGGAGCTAAAAATTTTACATTCGCACATATATCCATAATTATTACCTATCCTTACAATTATAGTTTGCAGTATCATGATATTTTCTATAAATAAACTTTCTAGTTGTTGCATAAGGTGCACAGAAATAACCTCTACCAAAATATACATTAACTTCACATTCTCTTCTAGCTATTAAATTACAAGTAGTATCACGAGCCCATGACCCATTAATAATTGCATAATTTCCATTTTTTAAAGCAAATACTTTTTTAAAATAAGCATCAGCTGCAACCTCACGATTTTTACTTACTTTATACTCTTCACAATAAGCTTTAATTGCTTTTTCTGAGAAAGAAATTCCACTATGAGCAAAATCAATAAAAGCATGTTTTTGATTAGTATTAAAATGTGTATCAAAATCAAGATATCCTTTACAATGCTTTGCAAAAAATTTTCTAGGATAATCTAATTCTGTGGAGTATAAACATTTAAGTGCTCCTGGAAAAGCTTTTTCAGGTACACATGAACCGTTAGTAAAATTAGAACTTTTAAAATAAAATGCATAGTCTTTATCATCAAAACAACTATCAACAAAGTTTCCTATTACAGAGTTTGTTATTCCATGAGCAGTAGTTCTTATACCTCTTCCTTCTATATCAGTAACCTTATAACCACTTTCACCTTTTTTAGGCCCTATACTTACTGTACACTTATCTTTTATATTATTTCCACCTTCATTACCACTAATAAAGTTTGAAATAACTTCTATATTCTTACCTTCAAAAGGACCTTTAGTATTATCAGCTTGAAATAAATCTTTAGGGTCAGTACTTCCACCAGATGATCCTCCACTACCAGAGTTTCCATCATCTTCACTAGGGGCATCAGCACCTTCATATATTTCTTTCTTAAGAGCAGTTATTTGTTCTTTTAAAGTATCTTTAATAGCATTATCATATACAAAAGGAAGTAGCATCTGTATTTGATATAAAGTATCAGCAGTCTTATTTTCACTGGCTAATAATTCATCTATCTGTGAAGTAGCCATTGATGTAATATTACCACTTGTTGCATTTTTAATACAAGACTCACTTTCAGTAACATTAGAAATTAAATCAAGTACTGTAAACATAAGTGTTGGTACTAAAAAAACACTAACTGCAAGTATAAACTTATTCTTTACTAACTTAAATGCATCAGAAAGAGCTTCCTCACCACCAACTACTGCTTTAACAAATTGTATCATACAAACAACAATCAAAATAAGAGGAACAACTATTTTAATAATATTTATTCCTATTAGTACGATTCTTAGTGGAGCTAAAAATTTTACATTTGCACATATATCCATGTACCCATTATAAAATATATTTATACAAAAAGAAAGATAAACTTAATATCTTTGTGTTTTATGTACTATATAAGGCATAAAACTAATTTCCATAATTGCTTTTAATTATAGAAGCAAGTTTTTTTGCAATCAAATCACTCTTTTTTACAAAGTTATTCATAGCCTCTTTATTATCATAAAATTCCGTTTCTAAATAAGTTATAGGTATATTTTTTTTATAAAAATAACTAAAATCAGAAGTATTAGTAAGTCTATACACACCATTACTAGCAGCTCTTTTATTTCCCGTTTCTTTTTCTAACATATCAAGTATTTCTTCATCTATTTTATTAGGCATAGCTTGTGGTAAATTTGAATTTATAACTATGCACGCACCTTTTGTATTAGAATTATTACTTCCATTAAAATGAATTTCAAGAACATATCTATATTTTTCCCATTTAATAGAATTAAATTTAGGTGTATTAAGTGTTTTTTCAACAAAGAAAGATTTATTCATATTAACATCATTTTTATCATCTAATAATAAAACATTAGCTATATCTGATTTAACATTTATATTAGATAACTCCTTGTGTATTTTTCTAACAAAAACTCTAGTTTCCACAGCTTCGTCATATCCTGAAGCTTTCCATACCCCTCTACACTCATTATTAGCCTTATTACAATATGGTGGAAAAGAATGACCAGCTATCAATAATATATTACTGCTGCTTCCATTATTAGTATTTTCTTTATCTGCATTAGCTCCTTCATATATTTCTTTCTTTAGAATACTTATTTTATCTTGCATTATTTTTTTGTCTTCTTTTTTATATATGAAAGGTGTAAGCATCTGTATTTGATAAAGAGAATCAGCAGTTTTATCTCCTGAAGAAAGTATATCATTTATTTGACCTAAAGCAATAGCTGTAATATTATCACTAGTAGCATTTTTAAT
>JAVVTI010000078.1:0-2119 GCA_036653735.1 Bacilli bacterium
TAATATATAAAACATATAGTTATCCTATTAAATAGTGAAATAATATGATAAAATCTTTAGTTTTGCAACATTATCCTGCAAAGCATTATAAATAAGGGCGTTAAGCTCTTTTTGGTCTATTGTGTAATATTAACTTTTTTAATATCTCAAAATTTTTCTAATATTTTCTCTTGTGTCATATTTTTTGTCTATATCTAAGTTTAATTTTCTATTCAAATATTGTATTTCTGGTTTGTATCCGATGAATTTATAAAGATTACCAGTTTCGTGAGTGCATTTGAAGTTTTTCATTTTTTCAAGTATATTTTTAATAGTATATTTATCATTTATTTTATTTTGCAGTATTCTTATTATTACTAATGAAATAAAACAAATTAAAAAGTGTGCATCAATATGATCGTCTAATCTTACATTAATTGGTCTTGCATCAAACTCGGATTTGGTTATTTTGAATGTTTCTTCAATTTTTGCGAGTCCTTTATAAATATTTCTAAGTTCAATATCACTTAGATTTTCTTCGGACGTCACAATAGAATAGTAACCATCAAATTTTGAATCCTCGTTTATTTTTTCTTGGTTTAATGAAAGTTCTGACCCATTTGAAACGGCTCCAGTTTCCTTATCGAATTTTATGTTGTTAACATATCCTGCAGCACCAAATGAAGTTGCTCTTGTATATGCGGCAGGATTCTTAATTAAATCATTGGCTTTTTCAATAATTGTTTGCCTGTCTCTTTGCTGCTTATTTGCATATTTTTGTGAATAATAAACCATTTGCTTTTGATCAATAGTTATAGTTTCTTTCTTCTTATTTCCGCCTTTTGTTAATCCTTTATCATTTCTAATTATATACATTTTTTTAGGGTATACTCTGGATTTATGCTTAAAATTTATTTTACTGTCTCCGTCAATAATTTCGTCAATCTCATAATTCCCACTAAGAACCCAATTTTTAAATTCTTGATCTGCACCCCTTATAGATTGACCATAAACATAACCATCTCTGTTTTTCTTGTCTAAATCAATACCAGATATTTTTATTACATTAGTAGAACAATTAAGTCCTCTGTCGGCAACCACTATGACTTTATCGATATTATGCCTTTTTTTAATGTTACGAATCTCAGGAACTAATGTTTCTTTTTCAGAAGAATTGCCTGAAAAAAGGTTGTAGGATATTGGAAAACCTTGTTTGTCTATTAACAAACCCATTTCAACAATGGGATCAGGTCTGTGATTCTTTTCCGGTCCTCTTTTTCTTAAACCTTTTTTTATAATTTCACCCTTATCGTTTAAAATATCTTTATCATCATATTCAATTTCAAAATAGTAATTGGTGCAATCATAATATGACGTAGAAGCGTCACGATTATATTTGTCTTTTGTATTATTCCATATAGTTTTAAATAGCTCTTCTTTACAAGACAACAAAGGCTTTAAAGATCTGTATAGATCATCAATACTTAAATCAAAAGGCTCAAAAAAGTTGTTTTTATGTTCATAAGCATATTTAATGCTGCCTGGATTAATTATTCTTGAATAAGTTAACAATTCGCAAGCTTTAGATAGGGAATATTCTATGTTAGTAGAATATTGCTTTGCCTTTAAAGCATTGCTGATTTCTAATTCCTGAAATATATTTTTTAAGTAAGAATAACCAATGTTAAAAGTATCATCGTCAAAGTCGTTATCAAGGGCGGTATTAAAGGTAGTTGTAACTTTTGAAGAAAATTCAGTTCTTAATTTTTCTACCTCTTGCTTATAATAAGAGATTGGATCATCAAAATTTTTTTTCAAATCATTTAAAAATCCTAACTTTTGATATACTTTCTGTTTAACTTTTCCATTAACTCTATATCCATCGACAATAGATAAATAAGTTTTTCCATTTTTGAATTTAGAAACTTTAAGAAATAAAGACATATAATCACTACCTTCTATAATTATTATATCACATAACACAATATAACACAATACTTAATTTAACAAAACTTGACATAAAAAAACCCTTATAATAAAAGGGTTTGAAGTCATTTTTAAAGTTAATGTGTTGCAAAACTCAGGAATTCTGGATCTTTTGAAAGTGAAAATATTCTCTATGATCGTGGATTAAGAATTG
>JAVVTI010000079.1:0-2083 GCA_036653735.1 Bacilli bacterium
AAAATAGAGCTTATTAGGAGAATTATATGAAGGATGTTAATTTTTTAAAAAGTAATGGTGCTGATGTAGATAAAAGTTTAGAGTTATTTGGTGATATGGAAACATATAATGAAATGATAAAGGATTTTGTTGGTGCTTTTGACAGTAAGTTATCAAAGATAAAGGAGTATAAAGAGAAGACTGATATGCCTAATTATGCTATATATGTTCACTCTTTAAAAAGTGATGCTAAGTATTTTGGGTTTACTCATTTAGCGGATATAGCATATAGTCATGAAGTTGAAAGTAAAGCAAATAATTTTATGTATGTATATGATCATTTTAATGAGCTTATAGAAGAGGCTTTAAGGGTTATAAATATATCACGTGAATATTTAGGTATGGAGGTTCTTTCTACTTCTAGTATGCTTCCTAACAAGTTTAAAGAGCATGCTATTCTTGTTGCTGATGATTCTGATATTATTAGGTCTTTTGTTAAAAAGATATTTAATGATTCTTATGATGTATTAGTAGCAAATGATGGACTTGAGGCAATAGATATAGTGAGAAGAACTGCTCCTGGTGTAATATGTGCTATGTTACTTGATTTGAATATGCCTAATTGTGATGGTTTTGAAGTTCTAGAGTACTTTAGAAATAATAATCTATATAATAAGATACCAGTATCTATTATAACTGGTGTTGATGAGAAAGAACCTATTGATAAAGCATTTAAGTATCCTATAGTGGATGTTCTTACTAAGCCATTTAATGAAAGGGATGTTAAAAGGATACTTGATAAGACTATTAATTTGAATTAAATAAGATAAAAAATATTATTTATTGTATAATATTTTTTTTTACGCATAAATATTATAGTGAAAAAGAAGGAGAATGTTATGGATAAAAAAGAAATAATAAAAGGAGTTTCTATTAAAGGGGATGGGGAAATCTTACTAGGAGTAGTTGGTGCTGTTAGAACTGGTAAGAGTACGTTTATTAAAAAATTTCTAGAAACTTTAGTTATACCTAATATTGAAGATGAAACAGATAAAAAAAGATGTTTAGATGAAACACCACAAACAGCTCAGGGTAAAACTATTATGACAATAGAACCAAAATTTGTACCATCTAGTGGAGCATCTATTAAAGTTGAAGAGTTTTCTACTAATATTAAATTAGTAGATTGTGTTGGTTATGTAATACCTGAATCTAAAGGATATGAAGATGAAAATGGTAATCCTAGGATGGTTAAAACTCCATGGTATGATGAAGAACTTCCTTTTGTAGAGGCTGCATCTATTGGTACTGAGAAGGTAATAAAGGATCATGCTACTATAGGTATTGTTATTACTACTGATGGTTCTTTTGGAGACTTTTCTAGAAGTAACTATGAGAGTGTAGAAGAAAAAATAGTAGGTGAACTAAAAGAAATTAATAAACCATTTATAGTAATACTTAATTCATCTCATCCTCAAAGTAGTGATACTATTAATTTAGCTAATGAACTTAATAATAGATACTCAGTACCTGTTATACCTATGAGTGTTCTTAATATGAATGAGACACTTGCTCTTAATGTACTTAAAGAGGCTTTATATGAGTTTCCAGTAGAAGAAATAGAGTTTAAAATACCTGATTGGATAGGTGTATTAAATGCAGATCATCCTATTAAGAAAACATATATGGAATGTATGAAATCATCTATTAAGGATGTATTTAAACTTAAGGATATAGAAGGAATTAATATAGAGTTACTTGAGACTAAGGAAATATCTAGGGCTTATGTATCTGATTTAAATACATATAGTGGTAATGTTACTATTACATTAGAAGCACCAAATGAATTATTTGATGAAGTACTTAAAGAGGTAGTAGGTGTATCTATTGATACTAAGGCATCTTTGTTAAAAGTATTTCAAGATTTCTCTAGTGGTAAGAATGAATATGATAACTTTAAAGAAGCTATTAAACAAGTAAATTTAACAGGGTATGGTATAGCTTATCCTAAAGTAAGTGATATGCATCTTGAAAAACCTGAAATAATTAAACAATCAGGAAGGTATGGAGTTAAATTAAAAGCAGTTGCTAGCTCTATACATAT
>JAVVTI010000080.1:0-1992 GCA_036653735.1 Bacilli bacterium
TGTACGTTTCCGTACACATTTTTTCCGATAAATTTGAAAATAATAAAATTTTGTGGTATACTTAAAGATTTTGCATAAGCTTTTGAACATAATCACAACAAAAAGCGCTCGGGAGGATTGTTTTCCACCCGAACGCTTTTTTGCTTTTATGAATATATTTCAAGAACCCCGAGGAAATCCCCGGGGTTCTTGCCGCTATTTATACATGAGCTGGGCGCTGCTTTCGTAAAATTCGTAGCCCCAAATTGTGTCGATTAGCCGAAAATCCGCGCCACGCTGCTCCGCGATTTTGAAGGCTTCGTCTCGGCAGTCGTCGGTTATGAGGTAGACCGCCCGCTCGTTGTTTTCTTCGCTGTATATGTCAAGGGGATTGATATATGGGAGAATATGGAAGGTGTCCTTCGTCCAGCTCCCCGCCGTGAACTCGCCGTCGGATTGGGAAGCGATTATGCCAACCGTTGTCCACTCGCCGTAAAGGTAGTCGTAATCGTTTTCGATTATCCAGTCGCTGATGATTTTTCCCGTTGTTGGCGCGGGGTCAAGGCTGTCGCGGTAGCTTGGCAGGTAGCTGACAAAAAGATTTGTGACAGCGCAGACGCAAACCGTGGCAAGGGTGATGAATTGGAGCAGACGGTTTTTTTGTTGGAGCAGATACACTACGCAAATGCTGACCAGCAGATACCACACAAACAGGTATATGGAGCGGAAGGACAGCCGAAGCACAAGGTTTGATGCCAAAACCGCAAGCAGACTGATTACTGAAATGCTGATTAAAACGGACAGCCCGGCGCATTTTTCGTCCGGCTCCCGGGCTTTGCCAAAACGCTGCCGAAGGACGAAAAACAGCGCCAAAAACACCAGCAACACAAGTGACAGCGCCATGATAAATCTGCCCGCTTCCTCCGCACGCAAGCCGCTTATGCCAAGCATTGCACGAATATCCGTTTGCCAGCTTTCCAAAACACGCTGTGCTCCGCTTGCCGTGCTGCCGCTGTAGATGGTTTCGTTTGGCACCCGAAGCAGTTTTATGAGCACCAGTCCGCCAAGGTTTGCAAGGGCGTAGAGCGCCACACGAAGGGTTTTTTTGAGCTCCTGCTTGGTGAGCTGATGTTTATTTTGACGCCAAGCTGAAATAAGCCGAAGCAGTTCAAAGGCGCAGATGGGCAAAATCATCACCGCGGTTTGCCGCAGGCTTTGCATTCCCGTTGCGAAGGAAAGCAAAATCGCCAGCCAAAATCCGGGCGAAAGACTGAATTTTTTGCTCTGCAGCGCTCTTGCGTAATCCCCCAGCACCACAAAATAAGCGATGGCGTAGCAGGCGTAATAGCTTGCCATTATGTAAAAAATTTGCCCCTCGATGGTTTCCACTGCCTTTGGGCAGATGATGCAGGAAACCATTGCAACAACGCCGCCCATTATGGCAAGCGGCTTTGCAAAGGGACGCAGCATCCACCAAAGCGCCAAAATCATCAGCAGTGTCATTGCCGTGGTGGCAAAAATCATGCTTAAATTCATGCTCCCCGTGATGCCATAGAACAGGGCGGCGATTACCGGCGTTGCAACCACGTAAAATTGGTTGCCGAAGGTCCAGCCCTCCGGGAAAATGGTTTTTTGCTCCCACATCAGCTTTGAAACCAGTGTGTCGGCATACATGTCCGAGTTGCAAAATTTTTCGAAGCCGTTGAAGTTTATTAAAGTGAAAATTGATAAAAAAGCCGCCAAAATGGCAAACAAAAGGATGAACACCATAATTTCGGCTATTCTGTTTTTGTGTGAAAGCATTCCGTCCTCCGACTTTTTTCGACATAAAATCAGCAAAACTTTGGTAAATTTCGGTAATTGCTATGATATTATATACCTTTTTGTCGGAACAAAGCAAGGCTGCCGAAGGAAAATCTTTTTCCTTCGGCAGCCTTGATATTTTTGGGGGCTTATGCTTTATTTCATTGCCACCTTGCGGCGCAGGCTTAGGCAGTCGGCTATCATTGCTAT
>JAVVTI010000081.1:0-1857 GCA_036653735.1 Bacilli bacterium
GATTTCATAAATAAAAAAGTTAGTGAATTATCTGGTGGTATGAAACAAAGAGTTGTATGAATACTTCAAAGACACATAAAGTTAAGTAAGGAGTATTTAATTATGAATATAAAATATAACATAAAACATATCTATAAAAATGATATTAAAAATAAGGATGTAAAAGAAATTATTAATAAGAAAATATATAATATACTTGTATATACAGAAAATCAAGATATAAAGGAGTAAAAATGAACAACAAATTAAAAGTTGGTATTTATTTAAGATTATCTAATGAAGACAAAGATAAAATTAATAAAGAGGACAATAGTGAATCTATTAAAAACCAAAGAAATATGCTCATAGATTATATTAACAAACATCCCCAAATAGAGTTAACTGATGAATATTGTGACGAAGATCTATCCGGAGCTGGTACATATCGTCCCGAATTTGAAAGACTTATAAAAGATTGTGAAAATAAAAAACTAAATATAGTTTTATGTAAAAGCCAATCTAGATTCTCAAGAGACATGGAAGTTGTAGAAAAATATTTAAACAACAAATTTCTGCAGTGGCAAATAAGATTTATAAGTCTATCTGATAGTGCAGACACAGAAAACGAAGGTAACAAAAAATCAAGACAAATAAATGGCTTAGTAAATGAATGGTACTTAGAAGATGTATCAAATAATATAAGATCATCATTTAACTCTAAAATGAAAGAAGGAGAGTTTATATCCCCATTCTCACCCTATGGATATGAAATATCCAAAGAAAATAATAACAAACTAATAGTAGACCCTATAGCAAGTATTATTGTTAAAAAGATATATAATTTATATATTAGTGGTTTAGGTTTTACTTCTATAGCAGTTTATTTAAATAATGAAAGTATTCCTTGTCCATCATTATATAAGTATCAAAAGAAAGTAAAACTAAACATAATAAGTAATAAAGAAAGAAAAGATATAAAATGGTCTTCTACTGCTATTAAAAATATTCTAACTAATGAAGTATACTTAGGACATCTTATACAAGGTAAAAGAACTACTATTAATTATAAAAATCATAAAGTAATAAAAAAAGATCCTAGTAAATGGATAAGAAAAGAAAATACACATGAAGCAATTATCACTTCTGAAATATTCTCAAAAGTAAAACTAATTATAAATCAAAAAAATAAAACTCTTAAAACAACTGGCACTACTCATATATTCTCAAGTAAAGTATTTTGCTTAGAATGTAAAGAACGTATGAAAAAAAAGAACTCATCAACTCATGAATATCTTGTATGTTCAAATTATAATAATGGATGTAATAATTGTATAAACAAAACATCAATAAGATATGATACTTTAAAAAGTATTATTTTAAATGAAATTAATATAATAATTAAAAAATATTATAATACTTCATTTATAATAAATGAAGTAAGCACACATAATGATACTCAATCAATCAATAAAATAAAACAATTAAACAATCAAAAAAACAAAATTAAGCAGCAAATTATTATAAATAGAAATTCTTTTTTCCTACTATATAAAGATAAAACAAATAAAATAATTAATGATAAACAATTCAAAGAATTACTAATTAATTGTGAATTAGAATTAAATAATCTAAATAATGAACTAAAACTAATTAATAACGAAATAAAACTTATTAACAAAAAGAATAATAAATTAAAATCTCTTAATGATTCTTATGTATTAAAAACTCTTAATAAATTTATTATAGATGAATTTATTAAGAGTATATATATAGGAAAATCAAATATAGAAAATGGTATAAGAAACATTCTAATTGTATGGAAGTAAATAATAGTTTTATAAGTCTCTCTTATCTCTTCTATTACTTATATTTACTATA
>JAVVTI010000082.1:0-1713 GCA_036653735.1 Bacilli bacterium
TAAAATTCCACACTACCTACAAATCTTAGTTATTTTATATATTATGATATCGTTCCCCCCATTTTTTAGATTGATTTCTCTATCTTTTAGTTGTATAATTTAATCACAAAACAAAACTTACAACAAAAAAAGAAAGGAACGATTATCATGCAAAATTTTATCATAGCATTACTGCTATTTATTATTATTTTTCTAATATTATATATTATTTTTAAATTAAAATGGTTTTTCATCAAGCGAAAATTTTATCAATTATTACCTCGTAAAAACAAATGTATAGACAAACCTTATGCTAAGTTTAAAGCATTTGAAGGTGTTCCTATCATAAAAAATAATATAATTAAAGATTATCATATTTTTCTTGATGAATATTTTACTTTACATGGTAAAACTCTTAAAAAAGTTAATTCTTCTAAGCCTATATCTAAAAATGTTACATGTCCTTTTTGCAATGCTCCATACCAATATATTTATGATAATAATGGTGGTAAAGGTCAGTATCTTTGCAAAATATGTTCTAATACTTTTAAAAGTGCTACAAAACAACATTTAGATAAGGATTATTTTTGTCCTCATTGTAATTCTAAATTAGCTATTCTTCACGATCGCAGTGAATTTGTTGTATACAAATGCTACAATGACTCCTGTAAATGCTATACTGATAATTTAAATGCCTTATCTAAAAAAGACCTTGAATTATACAAAAAAGAGCCTAGTAGATTTTCACTACATTATCACTTTAGATTACCTAAATTTGAATTTCCTACTTTATATGATTCTCAAACTAACAAGCCTATTGTTGAACTATCTAAAATTAGATGCTCCTATATGACTTTAGGATTAATCCTAACTTATCGCATTAATTATGGTCTTCCAGCTAGAAAAATAGCAAGCTTAATGTATGATGTCCATAATGTTAAAATTTCTCATACTACTATAATTACTTATTGCAATATCGTTGCACCTATCGCTAAATACTTCATTGATAATTTTAAATATGATACATCTGGATCTTATTGTGGTGATGAAACTTACGTTAAAGTTAAAGGTAAATGGCATTATCTTATTTTCTTTTTTGATTCTATTAAAAAGATTATTCTTTCTTATGATGTCTTTGAAAAAAGAAATACAGAATCTGCCACTATTGCTTTAAATAATATGTTTTCTAAAATTATTGATTTTACTAAAAATATTTTAGTTGTAACTGACGGTAACCCTATTTACAATGTTGCTCACTTGATATTTAAGACTAATGGTATTGATTTCACTTTAAAACAAGTTATTGGCTTATACAACAGAGATGTCACTTCTACTGTGTTTAGACCCTTAAAACAGATTATTGAAAGACTTAACAGAACTTTCAAAGAAATCTACAAACCTACTTGTGGTTATGGTTCTATTCACGGTGCTACTGTTGATGCAATTTTATTTACTGCTTGTTTTAACTTTTTACGTCCTAACAAAGCTCTAAATTATGCTGTACCCGTACATGTTGATAAAATTCAATCTACTTCTAGTATGCCACTTAAATGGTTACATCTAATTGAATGTGGAATTTTTATGGTTGAACATTCTTAAAAACGCCATTTTTTCTAAGGTCTTTCCATGTCATATTTTATCTTTTTCCCAAATAATATATAATTTTTCAATGTTCTATTTTACTTTTGGTAGCTCTTTTTTACTTTCATTTTTTCATAATCTATTTTACACTAC
>JAVVTI010000083.1:0-1707 GCA_036653735.1 Bacilli bacterium
TACGAAAGTTTACAATTAATTGGTTATTTTTAAAACATATCCGTGAATAGTTACAATTAATACTTGAAAAGAATAACTTTATTTGGTAAAATAAGAGTACTAGGTAGGAGAAATTAGAATGAATAAAATAAAAAGTATACTAATAATTGGTATAACAATAACCCTATCATTAGGAATACTAGGTGTATCTTATGCTTTTTTTAAGACTGCTATAAGTGGTAATGAAAATGCATCAGGAATAGTTACTAAGATGGGATCATTAAAACTATCTTTTAATGATTCACAGTATATAGGTATTCCTTATGCAACAACACCTTGGGGTGCTACTAAGACATTTACTGTTCAAAATACAGGAACTGAGGTAGTTAAATATAATATACTATGGGAAACACTTACTAATACATTTGTAAATAAAGAACTACTAACATACACAGTAACATCTACTAATTCAGGAGGTACTTTACCTCAAACTCAAATACCAAATACAGGTACAAACTTGCCAGTGGTGAAACATATAAATATCAACCCTGGTGTAACTCAAACATATACAATAAATTTTAACTACATAGATGCTTCATTTAACCAAGCCAGTGATATGGAAAAAGTATTTAATGGAAAGTTTAAAATAGAAGAAGATAAATCTGTGCCAACATTTAATGAAATAATAATAGCAAACAATACTGTAAAAAATGTAGAAAATGATTCTATGTTTGCCCACGTAGCTCCAGCAGATAAGAGTGAAAATGGTTTATGGAAAGAAGCAAGAGCAGGTAAAACAGAAGGTGATAAACCAACATATTTCTTTAGAGGATCTGTTCAAAACAATTATGTCTCATTTGCAGGAAAAATGTGGAGAATAGTTAGAATAAATGAAGATGGAACTGTAAAATTAATACTTGGAGGAAACGGTACTGAAGATGGATATATAGATTCAGCGACACATGTTTGGAATCCGAGTCGTGACCAAGCAACATATGTAAATTATGTAGGATCTACTGCTAAAACAGATATAGATGCTTGGTATAATAATAATATAACAGGAGCAAATAATAATAAAGTAGCAACATGGAATGTTTGCAATGATAAGAGTGCACCTGCAAATAGTCATGGGTGGACATATGAGTATGGGGCAGCACATAGATTATATGATGCAAAGACTCCACAATTTAAATGCCCAAATGCAAGCGATAATATTGCTGTAAAAGGAGGATTATTAACGGCCGACGAAGTCGCTTACGCCGGAGGCGTATATGGATCGAATAGCCCGGATTATTATTTATACGACAATGCAAAGCGAAGTGGCAATGTGGGATGTTGGTGGGTCTCTTCTCCGTATTATTTCGATGGCTTTGCTAATGTCTTTGTCGTATACGGTTTGGACAACCCGGGTTTTTTGGCTTATGTTAATGTCAATAATCCTGTCGGCTTGCGTGCCGCGATTTCTCTGGCCTCTGATACTCTGACAGTATCAGGAAATGGCACTCAAGCGTCACCTTATACAATTTAAGGACGAGGGCAGGAAATAAGATATAGTTCGGGAAAACCCTTTCCCGAATGGTTAAAACTCTCAAGTGCAGTGGATAAACAAGTTTGGGAAGAAGAGTGCTTAGGCTAGAGGTGGGGAAACGAAGTTGACTCACCGCTAGGAGGACCTAGAGCCGCCGGTAGGCGGTCGCGACCCTTTAAATTTAGCCTTATGATCTTATA
>JAVVTI010000084.1:0-1605 GCA_036653735.1 Bacilli bacterium
TTATTAACCCCACTATTTTCATTATTATTTTTTGATTCTTGTCTTTCTTTTCTTTTTTGATACATATCTTTACCCATTTTAATTACCTCCTTCTATTTGATTATTTACTTCAGCCTGAGCTAATTCAATTACTTCTTTTTTATTAGGAGATATCAAATATCTATCATATAATTTTGTGCCTATTTGCCTTCTTAATTCTCTAATTGCCCAATTATCTTTAATCACTTCATTTTCATAAAATTTTCTTTCTTCTTTTCTATTTACTTTTATTAATTCTTGAAAATGACCCCAAGATAATTCGGTCGACACTGTCGACCATATTGGATATGATTCATAAAATTTACGCATTCTTCTTATACTTACAGAAGAAAATCCACTACCAAATTCATTTAGTAATTTTTTTGATAACACTTCAATTACTTGTTTTCCATATTCAGCTTTTGAACTACTATTAGATAGTTCAAATGTTATTTTCCCGACATTCCAATATACTTCTACCATAGTTGTGTCTATATGTTTTAACATTCTTGAACGTGCAGATATAATGTGGTCTTTAATATCTTTATAAATATTTTCGATATTCATCAATTCTTTTTTATCCATAAATATACCTCCTTTTTTACATTTTATAATGAAATACCATCACTTCTAGTCTCATTTTGATCAGGCCACTCTCTCCATTGACTAACTTGATTATGAATTAACATTTTTTCACACAACTCGGCACTAGATATTATTGCATCTTTAGCTTCTTTAACCATGGTGATTACAAAATTTTCAGCTTGTGGCATCTCATATTCTGATTCTCCCATATTTATATTTAATTGTTTTAATTCATATTTCATTATTACTACCTTCATCTATCATCTTTACTTCATTTATAAACTTATCAAAGTCAGATTGATACAATTTGTCATGTTTAACTTTAAATTTATCAAATTCTTTATATGCTAATTCTTGTGCCACTTTTGCAGATATTTTACCTGAATCTTTTAATATCTCTTGACCATTAAATTGTAAAAAAGCATTTAATCTTTCTACCCAATCTTTCATTGTCATAGCATTATGATTTTCTGCTTGAAATTCTGCATAATCCAAATACATGGTTACAATTCTATTTAAATTTTTAAGTTCTTTTTCATCTAAATAATTTTTAGCTATATCTACATCATATTTTCTTATTGGTCCACTAGGAGATGATTTCCAATTTGTAAGTCCCATATTTATTTTATCTGAACTTGCCCTATTATAAATAATTTCTGCTGCCGTATTTCCTGTAATTGCAAAATGTAACTTGTTTTGTACTGTTTTAAAAAATATTTTTGTAAGTTCATCATCTTTATCATAATCAATACTACAGTTTGCATATATATCTGTTATCTTCTGATAAAATCGTCGTTCACTAGAACGAATATCTTTAATTTTTTCTAAAACTTCATCAAAATAATCTTCTCCAAATATATAATTTGGATTTTTTAATCTTTCTACATCAAGAACAGCACCCTTTATCATATATTCTTTTAAAATATTAGTTGCCCAAATCCTAAAATTCGTTGCCTTTTTTGAATTTACTCTATAACCAACTGCAATAATAACATCTAAATT
>JAVVTI010000085.1:0-1594 GCA_036653735.1 Bacilli bacterium
TGAAAATGCGTGACAAAACTAAATATAAATGATAGAATTAAATAGTAAATAAGGTAAAGGATTTGCGGATGGAAAGATTCATAAGAAGATTTAAAAATAAATATTTTGCGTTAAGTTTTGTAACGGTTTTATTTTCAATAATATGTTTAACATCTTATGGAGTTTTTATTATCTCTACTTCTAAGTATAGAGCAAGTGAAATGTATTTAGGTAATCTTATATATCAAATAAATTTAGAGAGTTTAACACCTACTACTGCTACTATTAGTGGTAAGGATGTTAATTTAACAGCTGCTAATGCTACTAGTACTATATTTATGAATGTAAGAAGTTTAAATCCAGTAAGATCTAGATATAATGTAGAATACAAAGTTAAAACGGGAGCTGCTATAGTTAAATATTCAAATGTAACTCCTTGGAAACCTAATGGTCTTTTAGATTCTACTGATGAGATAGTTTTTGAGAAAAAGATTAAGATAACTATAATTAATACATCTTCTTCTCCTGCAACTGTATCTTTAGATGTAGCAGGAGGATACGCTTATACTAATGATGCAGATGTAAAAACTATAAGTGGGTTTACTAAGTTTATAAATGATAATCCATCAAATATGTATGATGGATCAAGTGCTAAATCAGTTAAAGTATTATCTTCTAGGGTTAAAAATGATACTTCATGTACACCTACAATAGATACTCCTTGTTTATATGGGGGAGAGACACAAAGGAACTATGTGTCATATTCTAATGAAGTTTATAGAATAATAGGTTTATATTTAATAGATAATGTTGAAACAGTTAAATTAATAAAAGATACTAACTATAGGACACCTTCAACATATACTGATTCACAAAATACACTACATACATGGAAAAATGATTTATTTTTACCAATAGACTATGTAAGAGAATCTTCTCCATTTTGCTCTAGTGATGTTCTTTCTTGTGCAACACCACTTCAAAGTTATGGATTAATAACTAAAAAAGAATATGAAAGAGTGGGTGCTCACTATTCGTTTATTAATAAGGGTGCTGATTTCTTAACTGGTACACTAAATGGAAATAATGTTTACTATGTAAAAAGTGATGGAAGTATTAGTCAAATAGCTTCTAGTACACAATCAAATTTAAAGCCAGTATTTTATTTACAGGATGGAGTAAAAGCAAAGAATACTGGTACAGAGAGTAATCCATATGAACTATCATTTAGAGGAGATATTTTTGTACATAGTATTACTATTGATGGAGTAGCATCTCCATCAACTCCTACTACTGGGTCTTATGCTATGCAAAATCAGTGTACATGTGATGATGAAGTATGTTCTGATGCAACTGATATACAGTGGAATAATACTACTCATACTATAGATTATGTTATGGGGCCTGGAACTCCTACTTTATATTGTAATTTTTCTTTCTTAAAGGGAGATGTTATATTTAGTTCAATAATAGTAAATGGTAAAAAAGCAAGTAGTACACCACTTGAAAGTGGTTATACTATGACTTCTACTTGTACAGGGGGAAGTGCTGTATGGGATGATGTTAATCATAAAGTAATTACTCAAGTTATCTCAGGACCTTTGGTGTGTGATTT
>JAVVTI010000086.1:0-1591 GCA_036653735.1 Bacilli bacterium
GCAAACTTACTATTATTTCTAAGAGAATAAACAACTTCAGCACCATCACCACCACCTGCATTTATGTGATTTGATAAAAGTAACACATCTCCATCATTTCCATAAAAAGATAAAGCTTTTTTAACTCTTTGAGTAGGATCTAACGTACTATCATCTTCTCTTGTTACACTTACAGGAATTCCAAGCTCTTTAAGTCTCTTATAAATATAATTATTAATTAATAAATTATAATCCTTTTCTTTAATATTATTAGCAACAGCTCCTGGATCTACACCACCATGACCTGCATCTAACACTACCCCTTTTAACGCCATAATTAAATCACCTATTACTAGTTTATGTAAATAAATAAATGTTGCTATAAATTTTTATTAACTTCTAAGGATTGTTTAATTAAATATAATACCTATTTACTATAAATGATAATACTTTATCAAATTATCATATTCTTTTTCCACAATATCCTCAAAATTATTACCCATTTTAACATCCATGTTCAAAAATATTCCATCATATATTAAAACATTTTTAAACGGAATAACCGAAGTAATAGCAACACACGGCAATTGGTTGTAAGTAATAACATTATCTATATTGTCATTAATTCCTTTTATCATGTATACTCTATCTCTATACATAAGAGCAGTATATTCTAACTCATATCTCGCAACAACAAAAATATCTCTAATTCCTTTTCTAAATTCAGTTGTAATTGTTAATTCTTCCTTACTAAATTTATATGAATTCGCCATACAAAATTCTAAAACTATAGTTTCTTTATTTTCCCAAAATTTATCAATAATATCTTTTATTTCATACGGATTAATACCATCACAATTATATAATTTTATATGTTTATTTATTAAATATTTATTATTAGTAAATTCAAGTAACGCAAAATATACCTTATAAAACAATTTTGCATCTTCTTTAGATAGACATGCATTTCGTTGTTTAATATAACTCTGTTCTTTACTAATTTCTCTCTTAATTTGTTTTTCTTTCATCACTTTGGCTTCATTAGGAGTAAATCCATTTAACGCACCTGAAGGCATCTCATCCATGGCTTCATCCATAATTTTAAAGAGATGAGTCAAGTCTACATATTTTAGTGATGGTACATTTCTTATTGATTCTTTTAAAGACTTACGATCAATATTTAACATTGCAAAATCTCTAATTATATCAATTGCTTTAAACCAAAAGAAACGTAGTTTTTTTAGTTCAACTAAAAATTTCTTTATTTTTTGATTTTCCATATCAAAATCACTATAGAATAATCTCTTAATATATCTAATATCAATTTGTTTGTCACCAGATAATCCTTGCAATTTTCTTTGCTGGTTCAATTCTTCTTCAATTCCATAATAATCTCGATATATAGCAACCGGTATATCGTTTCCCATACCTTCAAAATCTCTTGAAACAATATATACATAATAATTAAATAGTTTATTATTAAACATATGATTCCAAACGGTTTCTTCAGAACTTCCAATGATTCCAGATCCAACAGATGCTACTGTACGAAGTAAAGCAGAACCTTGAACTTTGCAATAACTTACTATTATTTCATTTAAATCATCAATCT
>JAVVTI010000087.1:0-1571 GCA_036653735.1 Bacilli bacterium
TCATTAAACTTATCACTTTTAAAATATAAATATTCATAAATAAACCATCCGATAATTATTAATAATATTATTATTTCCATATTTATTTTCTCCTTTCATTATAGAACTATTTTACCATATTTTGGCTTTAAATTCAACATTGTTAAGTAACTATTCACGGGCAAATTTAAGTTGCATCATAAAACACTGTTAGTTAGTTCACTAACAGTGTAAGGATTTCCATCAAGCAGTCTTAGGATTGCTTGATATTTATTTACACCATTTCTTGTAAATGTCAAAATAAAATGTAGGTTTTTGACAATAACTATCACTTATTTCTTTTGCTATTTCTTTTTTTATATCATCCTTCATCTTTTTAATCTTCCTAACGATAAATATTATATATTATGCTGTCCATTTTTTAAAGACCGTTCATTTAAAAAACTCCATAACTTATTACAAATACTTATAAACTTAATAGACCACTTTTTCAAATATAAAAAATGCCTTAAATCTTATCAATTTAAAGCCTTTATAAAATTACACTTTTTCAAATATATTATATTTCTAATAAAAAACTATTATTTTCTTACTACACATCTCCATAATTTTTTAATTTTGTCATATCTTCCCATAATTTCTTCATTCATATACTCTATATTCCAATCCTTAAAAAACTTCCTTAAATCTTCTTCATCAAAAAATCTTTTTGTTATATCATTTACAAAATAAAAAGTTTTTTCTAACTTTTCACCTTGCATTGCTCCATAATTAGTATCGTTAACTGAATTAACTCTAAACATTAAATGTCCATCTTTCTTTAATATTCTTTTTATTTCATTTATAACTTTTAATGTTACTTCTTCCGAAAAATGGTGAAGACATAAGTCAGCAATAACTAATTCTGTATAATTGTCTTCAAAAGGCAATCTGTCTGTCATATCAAATAACATAGTCTGCGAACCTAAAATATATTTTTCTACAATATCTAAGGCTTGTTGCGAATAATCACATGAAATAACATTTTTATTTTTTTCTTTTAAATACAATGTATTATTACCTGCTCCACAACCTAAATCTATTATAACTCCATTAACACTATTAACAATATCATCAAAGTCCACAAGCCACTCATCATATTTTACTTCATATGCTTTACTAATATATTCTAAGTGCTTATTATTCCATATATCATTATACTTATCTGCATACTTCTATCATATAAAAATAAATTATCTTTATCAAAATATAACAATAATATTTTTTTGCCTTTAACTGCTATATTTATTTTATGTGCTTCAATAAAACATATATTAGTCTTATCAACATTCAATATTCTTCCTTGTACAAATTCACATTTTGCATTATTAAAACTACAAGCATGCTCAATTCTTTTCTTAAATTCTAATGACCTTGTCAAATACTCCTTAAAAACTATCATTTTCTTACCATTTTTTAGCAAATTAAAAATCGTTGCAAATCCTTTGTTTACAACGACTTTCATATATTTTAACCCATAATTTTGGGTATCTTTTATATTGGAGCAGGTGATGGGAATCGGACCCACGTTAGCAGCTTGGAAGGCTGAAATT
>JAVVTI010000088.1:0-1522 GCA_036653735.1 Bacilli bacterium
ATTACGAATAATTGCCAAATACGGCAAAGATTTGGAATGGAGAATAATATGGAAATTAAAAGAGATTATTATTTAAAAAAATTAATTGATAAAGAAAATAATAAGTTAATTAAAATTATTACTGGTATTAGAAGGTGTGGTAAATCATATTTACTTAATACTATATTTAAAAATTATTTACTTGATAATGGTATTGATGACACTCATATTATTAGTGTAGCACTTGATGATATTGATAATTATAATTTACTTAACCCTCTTGAATTAAGTAAGTATTTGAAATCAAAAATAGAAGATGATGATATGTATTATATTATATTAGATGAAATTCAATTAGTAGAAAACTTTGTACGATTACTAAATGGACTTCTTCGAATAGATAATGTTGATGTTTATGTAACTGGGAGTAATTCTAAATTTTTATCAAGTGATATAGTTACCGAATTTAGGGGCAGAGGAGATGAAATTAAGGTTTATCCACTTTCTTTTGCGGAGTGTTATTCAGTTTTAAAAAAAGATAAAAGTACTATTTGGAAAGAATACTTAACTTATGGAGGATTACCTTTAGTTATTCTTCAACCTTCAATAGAAGATAAAGTGGCTTATTTAAATAATGGACAGAAAAATGTTTATATTAATGATGTAATTGAGAGAAATAATATTCAAAATGATAAAGAGTTAAATATGCTTGTGGAAATGATATCTTCTTCAGTTGGATCACTAACTAATCCGCTTAAATTATCTAATTCATTTACGAGTAAAGGAATCAAGGGTTTTATTACTGATAAAACTATTTATTCTTATTTGAGATATTTAGAAGATGCTTTTTTAATTGAAAAAGCAGTTAGATATGATGTAAAAGGTAAAAAATATATCGATACTCCATATAAATATTATTTTACTGATATGGGCATTAGAAATGCGTCAATTGGCTTTAGGCAAATAGAAGAAAATCACTTAATGGAAAATGTTATATATATTGAACTTAAGAAAAGAGGATATAATGTTGATATTGGAGTTGTTGAAATAAGAGAAGCTGATAATAGGAAAAAGTTAGAAATAGATTTTGTTGTTAATAAAGGATATGATAAGTATTATATTCAATCAGCATTGAACATAGATGATGAAAAATTAAATCAAGAATTAAGACCTTTATTAAATGTGGATGATTTTTTTAAAAAGATTATTATTGTTGGAAAAGATGTTCCAAAATATAAAAATGAAAATGGAATATTGGTAATTGGAATATATGATTTTCTTCTAACTGATAATAGTTTAGATTATTAATAAACATAATTTGAATTGCTAAATATATATAATTTGTTTAAAAAGAAAAAAGTGTAATTAAAATTAAAAAACACCTAGTAAGCAATTTTGCTTTCTGGGTGTTTCTTTTAACCACATGTTTTTCTTTTTTTATTACTTTGGTTACAAGCTACTTTTAAGTAATTATTTTGAGTGTATACAGCATTTATTCATCTCTTTGTATACTCTTAAGACACTTATTATTTGTTTTTTATGA
>JAVVTI010000089.1:0-1488 GCA_036653735.1 Bacilli bacterium
AAATGAAATGACGGATAGTCGTACTCGATTGTTTCAATCAGTTTACCAACCTCGATTTTCACATCGAGTTCCTCATGTATTTCACGAACAAGTGCCTGCTGTGGTGTTTCGCCCTTCTCAATCTTTCCACCTGGAAATTCCCATTGACCCCTGAATTCACCGTAGCCTCTAGCAGTAGCAAATATTTTATCTTCGCTACGAATAACCGCAGCTACTACTCTAATTATTTTCATCATATCCTCATTAAATGAACTCCATCAGTTTCTTTTCCATACAGAATTCATAACCCATCTTCTTAACACCTACAGTGTCAAATGTCACCGCTATACTTGTCCCATCAATTCCGGTAATCTTCCCAGTTCCAAAGGATTTATGTTTTACTTGTTTCCCCAAAATGTCTGTTGGAATTACTAATTGAGGCTTTGGCTCTGGTTTATGTATAATAGGAATAATCGGAGTTGATATTTTACTTCTACTCTTTTTCTTTGCAGCAATGATTTTAGCATATTCTGCATCAGCATCTTTACCGCGTGTTTTGTAATCTTCCATATCTTTGAATACAAATATTGAAGGTTTCTTTACATCGTTCTCCGGAATCGGTCTTATAGGGAACATCCATACTTTTCTATTTCCACCATCATCACCTGGCTGTATTTCCATATAAGGCTTGCTAACCAATTCAATTCTTCCACAATAAACATATTCGCCAGCATCCATCACTTCAAATAGATGTACATCAACACCATTGTATCCGCACTCTGCAAGAGTTCTATTTTGCGCCCAGTTAATATCCTGATCTCCTGATTTTCCCATACCTGTGTAATGAAGAATTCCTCCAATCCACTTATCATGGTAGATTCCCTTTGTATAATCAGAAACAAGCACTAATGTATTCGTTGTTTTTGAACGTCTCATGCCACCCATATTCCCGCATTTGAACGTATCGACAATATCTGCATTTTTTAATATTTGTCCAATTTTCAGTCCAGGGTTAAACACCATAAAGCAATCCTCCTCATTCAAAATCTGAAATCGTTTTTAGTAAATCCGCATCTATAAAATATGGATTATTTTTATTCCCGATTAGTTCGATAAGAATTGCATCACCATCTGATTCCAAAATTCTAAATTCATCTCCAACTTTGAACCTTAAACCCTCGTTACTTTCCCCGTCTTGTAAGATTGTATACATAATTTTACTATTCTCAAGTTGCACATGATTTTTCCGCTTACGATTAGCAATAGCTTTTTTCCCTTTTCCTATAGCAAACTCTCCAACCTTTACAGCAGCTCCACCTGCTAATATACTACCACCTGCTATCAATGCAACAAGTTTACCCGGCCCTCCAACTTTTTTTGCCCATGTTGTAAGGGTTTGATATCCACCTAAGTTACTCATAAATTGAACCTCCTTCTTGTATTCCATAACAGCAATTGTAATTTATGCGAATCTCTCAACATCCAATCCACTGTCTAAACTCTCCCAGA
>JAVVTI010000090.1:0-1424 GCA_036653735.1 Bacilli bacterium
GATACAGTTATAAATGATTTGAATACGCTGAACCCTGTGACCATCAATCTTTTCAGCTTTGAATGCAGAGATTTCCTGTGCTTTTCGACTGCACCACGTTATCCATGCGGCGATTGCCCGGCAGACCGTCCGGCTTTCCCTCATCATTGCAGTAGATGTGACAGTCGCTGTCGGGCAGCGGGACAAATGGAGTATCGCCGTCGACAACCTTCTGCATCGCCTCGAAGTCATTGGCAATGTTGGTGGTATACGGTTTTTTCATCGGCTCCACCACCAAAATACGGATAAAACCGTCCTGCACGGCTTTCTGTTCATTTAAAAATTCGCTCATAATGCCTCCTTATTCAAAATAGTAGTCCATGCTTGATTGCGGTTCGAGGAAATGGCTTTTATCACTGCAAGTAAATTATTAATAAATTTATGTCGCATATACTTGACTTTATGTAATGCTCCTGCTATAGTAATAGCAGGAGGAGGTGAGTCTATGGCACGTAATATTCCCATCAAAGTAGCGCGTGCACAATGCGACATGACACAAAAAGACCTTGCACAGGCGGTAGGCGTTTCCCGCCAAACTATGAACGCCATTGAACAAGGGGAGTACAACCCAACTATTAAGCTTTGCAGATCTGTCTGCAAAGTGCTGGGTAAAACATTAGATGAACTTTTTGGGGAGGATAACACAAATGAAACGAAGTAATTTATTAGATGAAATGCAGGAGAAAAAGCGCTTGCAGATTGAGAGCCGAGGCCTTTGGGTCGCCTACTTTGGCATTGTACTGGTTATTTTAGTGCAATATATGCTGGGTGATAAAACCCTACTACGCAACATTGCGGGAGAGCTTGTAGTGCTATTTGCGGTTGCTTGTTATCTTGTGCCAAATTATATTAAGCATGGAATTTGGAGTACGAAGTGGAAGCCCACTCTCAAAACCAATCTGATTATAAGTAGTATCACTGGGCTTTTGGTGGCAGTTTCTAAGGGCGTTGTCAGCTATGTACGCTATGGAAAACTTGCGGGCAGTATGGCAACAGCGGCATTCGTATTTCTTAGCACAGGAGCATTGATTATGCTGGTGCTAACCATTTGCGCCCAGATATACAAACGCCGAGTGCAAAAACTGGAAAACCCAACCGAGGATAATGCTCCTAAGGATTAATCTGCATTTTTAAATGTCATAAAACTATAATCACAAGTTTGCAGCGTCGGTTCTCGCTAATTCCGCAGAAAGGGCAGCCCACCATTTTGTTGGTAGGCTGCCCTTTCTGTTGCCTTGAAAGCACGGTTCTGTGCCGCTGTTAAAGCGGAATACTCTCTCCATCGTTTGTCAGCTTGCCCTCGGTGCAGTCAGCGAGGGTGGCTGGTTTGCCGTCCTTTGTCACGTTCCAAACGATATTGAGATTGCTACACGAGAATACCTATG
>JAVVTI010000091.1:0-1401 GCA_036653735.1 Bacilli bacterium
TAACAACAGGAGGTGTTTTATGGTAAAATTAATAAAGGCATTGTCGGCTATAAGGTGTGAGCTGCAAGACATGAATATTAAAAAGTCAGGGAAAAATCAACATGCAGGATTCTCATACTATGAGTTAGGCGATATATTGCCAGCAATAAACAAGCTTGAACAAAAGTATGAATCTTGCAGTACAATAAGGTTCAATGAGGGGTTTGCAACGCTTACCTTTTTTAATGGAGACAACTTTATAGATATTGCGACTTGCAATACTGCTGATGCTATGACTAAACGTAAAGATGGTGGAAACGCTGTTTTACCTATACAGGCAGAAGGTTCCATGCAAACATATATACGTAGGTACCTGTACATGATGGGTTATGGCGTCGTGGAAAACGACTGGGTGGACTGTTTATCAAACGAACAAGAGGAATTACAGTGTGCCGATAAACGTAAGAAGCTTTATGCGATAGCTGGTGTCAAGGGCTATAACAAAACTAAGGTTGAAGCAATGTCAGAGAAAAAATATGGAGAAAGATTGCCATATGTAACAGATGAACAATACGCAGAAATGTATGAAGGATTTAAAAAGTTGCCAGATAAACAATAAATACTTAGATGATTTGGAGATATGCAATGGTAATAATTGTAGATACTAGGGAACATGAAGGCAAGTTTGGGCATATAACACGCTACTTTGATAAGATAGGAGTAGCGTGGGAACGTGGCAAGCTTGATTTTGGAGATTACGCTATTAAGGGATATGAAAAAAAAGCTGTTATAGAACGCAAAGCTTCACTTGACGAGCTAGCTGGTAACTTTACCAAAGGAAGAGAAAGATTCAAACGTGAATTTATACGAGCATCAGAAGCAGACGCTAAAGTTGTTCTCATGATTGAACGTTGTAGTGGGTATGAGGATATTATGGCACACAAGTATAGAAGTAGATTTTTGCCAACATCATATTATGCCAGTTTAAAATCATGGGAAGAAAAATATGGGTTAGAAATAAGCTTCATATCAAGACCTACATGTAGCAGTGGCAAGTTTATATATGATAAGCTAAAGGAGTTGAATGGGTTTGAATAATGATTTTTATAAACTAATTGAAACTTTACGCAATGAAGTCACGCCAAAAGGGATTAACATATTGAACGCTATTGAATTTACACTTAATGCCGAGTACGTGGCAAAAGGTGAACATATTGTAGAACGTGAGCTTTCCAGGGTTGAACTGATTGCTAGTGATATAGCTAAACTTGTAAATGACAAAAACGCAGATTACGATAATGCGTTTGGAAAACAACTGGCTAAACGTGGTGACATTGCCTATATATGTGCAATTGAAAATAAGATGTCGCGATTTGAAGCGTTAACGTTGAAGCACAAAGAGCCTAAGATTGGTGAGAGTGT
>JAVVTI010000092.1:0-1374 GCA_036653735.1 Bacilli bacterium
CTGGATGAAGCGACTTGCGACTGTGAAACAGGAATGGGAGAACAAACAGTAAAACCCCTACGCTCAAGAAAATCTAGAGCCTGCTGAGGAGAGAGAACCTGCTTGGGAGGCATTGTCTCTTTAGTGGAAGCAACATAAGGCGCGTATGGCTCATTGTTGAGCAAAATGTGGTAAATGGCCGTTAAGAGTCTGCGAGCAATTGCAACACGTGCTTTCTTGGTGCCACGGCGTTTTTTGAGAATTTGGTATTTGGTCAGTATTTCAGGGTAGAGCTTGGAACGAGGATTGCTAGCTGCTAGAGCACATTGAATGAGAAGCGGCTTAATGTATTGACCAGCTTTGCCGATGCGAGTAGTTTTTTTCTTACCAGCACTTTCGTTGTTTTGGGGTGTCAAACCAGCCCATGAGCATAAGTGCTTAGATGATTCAAACTGCTGCATAGCAACACCGATTTCAGCAATGATACGAATTGCTGTCATTGGATTAGAGATACCAGGAACGGTTAAGAGAAGCTCAATTTGACGACTAAAAGGCTCGGCAAGCTGGAAGATTAGTTTTTCCAAAGCGAATCGTAAATCGTCAAGATTGGTCATGTGTTTACGAATGACCTTGAGCTTTTCAGCCTGCCAAGGTGAAAAAAGACCGTCTACGGCATCCTGTACATCAGATGGAGAAGCTTTGCAACGTCTATCTATGAATGGTGCGACATCGAAGGTTTCTCCTTGATGCTCCAGCATATAAGCGATGATGGCAGACGCACTTTTGCCAAACACGTTGGTAAACACGCCGTCAAGCTTGTAGTTGGAGACAGTAAGGCAATTTTGGGCACGATTTTTCTCGCTAGTAGCATTCCATGTCAGCTTTTGATAATAACGGCAAAGATCACGAAGTTGACGAATCTCCTCTGGCGGGATAAAGCTACCACGGACAAGATCGTGCTTGAAGAGATCAGCAATCCATTGTGCATCCTTTTTGTCTGTTTTCTTGCCCTTGATTGCCTTAACAAACTTGGGGTGGGTTACTACGACGTTGAATTCTTTCTCGAGGATATTGTGCACAGGAAACCAATATTTCCCGGTGGACTCCATGCAGATGTCCATACAATTATTTTCCTTGAGCCAAGATGCCAACCGACGCAGTTCCTTAGAAAAGGTGGAAAAACGCTTGCTTTGGTACTCGGTAATGCCCTGGTTGTTTGTGCTTGCGATGCAAGCAATGACAAAATCACGGTGTACATCCATACCGCAACAAACAGGGTACACGATTTTCAGTTTGCCCATAGCTTACCTCCTTATTGAATGGATTTGAGGGATGAGCATTGACTGGATATCCTGTAAAAAACGAGTAACGTCTTTTCACAAATAAGTTTGCAGG
>JAVVTI010000093.1:0-1360 GCA_036653735.1 Bacilli bacterium
AAAGATAGTGTATTCATGTGTATAATTGATGAATTAGGCTATAAAAGTGAGCACAAATTCACGACATTAACTTCGGACTTACTCCTTTTACGCGAATCCTTGCTGGATATGGGAGTTCGTCAAGTAGCAATGGAAAGTACGAGCATTTACTGGATCTTCATCTGGCGACTCCTTGTAGATGACTTTGATGTCAAATTAGTTAATCCATTATTCATCAAACAACTTCCCGGTCGTAAGACGGATGTGAAAGATGCCCATTGGATAGCCACCGTACTGATGAAAGGTTTGATAAGTGGAAGCTATGTGCCAGATCAAAGCATTCAAAGTCTACGGCAATATGAACGCTGTTATTCTCGTCTGAACAAAAAGATAGTGAACTGTGAACAGTTTATCGATATGCAGCTACAACGCTGTAATATCCGTTTCAGTAATTATATCTCCGATATTGGTTCACAAGCCATGCGCAAGGTGCTAAAATCTATTATTGCGGGTAAGACGAGTTCAAAAGAATTACTAACATGCGCTCATACCCGCACCAAGAACAAATATGGAACAGAGATAATCCAGGAATCGCTCAACGGAGTCTTCGAACAGGTCGATATAGATATGATCAAGCTCCAGCTGGAAGAATTGGAAATGCATGAAGAACATCAAGAAGAATGTTTGATAAATATGGTCCGTATTTGCAATGATAGTTATGATGATCCGATCGAGTTGTTGATTACCATCCCTGGAATACAAAAACGAAGTGCCATGACTATCTTAGCCGAACTGGGAGATAATCTTTCCAGTTTCAAAACCTCATCTTCTTTAGTTGGCTGGGCTGGTCTCAGACCACGGAATGAGGAAAGTGCCGGAAGAATCAAATCACGTAGTACGATGCACGGCAACAAATTCCTCAGAGTTATTTTAGTACAATGTGCTTGGGCGACATCACGCACAAAAGACTCTAAACTGGGAAGCAAATACCATGAATTAAAAAAGAGAATGTCCCCACAGAAAGCATTAGTAGCTATTGCCAGAAAACTATTGGTTATTATTTGGAATGTACTAACCAAGAAGGAAGCATACAAAGCATAGAGCGTTAGCAACGCTCTATGCGGAAAACAGGCAACGATTAAGGCCCATATCTTTGTGGTGGTAAGACCCCGATTTTGCAAACTGGCATACTAAATCGTTGCTTGCAAAGGAAGCAAGCCTAAGTTAACAACTTGAAGAGGAAAGTCTATATTAATAACAAAAATAAGCCCCATTCTATTGGTTATGAATGAGGGTGAAGGCTGTTAATGTCTTTATATTATGGATAAATACCGTAAAGGACTGTTTAAACATCAATTATAAATACGATTATAGAGGAAAG
>JAVVTI010000094.1:0-1308 GCA_036653735.1 Bacilli bacterium
TAAATAATTCTGTGTAACTGCCATCGTGTTAAAGGTGATCGCTCAGGCGGTCACCGAACTCGATAATAAAACGGCTCATCGCCAGCCGCCAGTTCTGGATCGGCATGCTCCATTTTTTCGATGCCGACTGGATTGCCAGATACACCACCTTCCGCACCGAGTCATCCGTCGGGAACACCTTGCGTTTCTTTATAGCGGCACGGATAACACTGTTCAGCGATTCGATGGCATTCGTCGTGTAGATAGCTTTTCGGATGTCAGGCGGATAGCCGAAGAACGTATTGAGGTTTTCCCAGTGCGCACGCCAGCTTTTGCTGATTTGCGGATATTTGTCATCCCATTCTTCTGCGAACACATCCAGCGCCATCAGCGCGGCAGCTTCTGTGGGGGCCTGATATACGGCTTTCAGCCCGCCCGTGACCGCTTTGTAGTCTTTCCACGCCACGTATTTCAGGCTGTTACGCACCATGTGGATGATGCACAGCTGGATGTGAGTCTGCGGATAGACGCTGTTTATCGCATCCGGGAAGCCCTTCAGGCCATCCACGCAGGCAATCAGGATGTCCTGAAGGCCGCGATTTTTAAGTTCTGTCAGCACGTTCAGCCAAAACTTTGCACCTTCATTTTCAGCCAGCCACATCCCCAGAAGCTCTTTCCGGCCTTCGGTATTGATGCCCAGCGCCAGGAACACCGCTTTGTTAATCACGCTGCCGTTCTGGCGAACCTTAACAACAATACAGTCCATATAAACAATGGGATAGAGTGCATCCAGCTGGCGATTCTGCCATTCGGCGACCTGTTCTTTAACGGCATCCGTGACTTTTGAAATCAGGGCCGGCGACACATCGGCATCGTACATCTCTTTGAACGTATCGACGATTTCCCGCGTGGTCATGCCTTTGGCGTACAGGGACAAAATCTGGCTGTCCATCTGCGTGATACGCGTCTGATTCTTCTTAATCAGCTGAGGCTCAAAGGTATTTTCCCGGTCGCGCGGCGTGTTCAGCTCGATTTCACCGTCGTCGCACAGCAGCGTTTTTGAAGAGTAACCGTTGCGGGTATTGGTGCCGGTTTTAGGGGCATTTTTCTCGTGCCCGAGGTGGTCAGTCAGCTCTGCATTGAGCGCCGTTTCAACGGTCAGCTTCGTGAGCATGCGGGAAAACTGATTGAGGTCGGCCTCAGTTTTGAGGCCTTTGGCCAGCTCAGCCGCAAGGGCTTTAAGTTTCTTCTCGTCCATAATTTGCCTGTCTCCGTTGTGGGAGTGAACATATCAAAAACAGGCAATTACACAATTTTAATTACAGTCTC
>JAVVTI010000095.1:0-1290 GCA_036653735.1 Bacilli bacterium
AGGTCGTGACCGTAGGTGTACCATGTCGCATTTTTGCGGATGGAGAGCGGACGGGTAGCGATGGGTTCCGTCGGATCCCAGTGCGTGAACCAGAGCGCGTTGAGGGTGCTACGCGTGAGGTCCAGCGCGGCAATTTGCAGATAGCCTCGATAGAGGTAGAATTGGTGTAACGTGATAACTTCTCCGGCGGTGACTTTTTTCATGAAGCGGCGGCCCATGTAGTCGTAAGCGCAGGCAATGACTGTCTGCCCGTCTTCGCTCGTGAAGCTGGTCGGACGGTTGTTGGCGTCGTAGACGAGTGTCCAGATGCCGGTTGATGTACGGATTTTCGTCTGGTTGCCTGTTGCATCGTATTCTGGGAGGAAGGGCGTTTCTGTTCCCTGTATGATGCCGGAGTATTGGTTGAGCGGGTTCGTTGCGTAGGAGGTGAGAACTTGCGCTGCTTCCTGTGCTGTTTCCCGATTGCCTATGTTATCGTAGGCATAGACATAGGGAGTGGTTCCCAGTGATGCGTTGGTCAGCTCGCTTCTTTCGTTATACGCGAAGCTGTCGTTGCGCGTTGTTGCCTGCCGGGCGCAGGTGCGAGTAATCGGGCGACCGAGTGCATCATACGTATAGCCACGCAGGACGACATCGGTGGTTCCCCGTGTGGCGTTCATGGAGATTGCCAAATCACGGTGCTCCTCGTAGGAGCGGGTGATAAGGATGTTGTTGGGATGGGCGATGGTATGGAGGAGGTTGGTTCCCGGGAGATAGGAGTACGCAAATGTTTTCTCGCCGTCGTGCAGGAAGGATGCTGTTGCCATCCGCCCTTCTGCACCATAGCCATAGGCGACGGTGTCGAGGGCGGTCGCGCCTTTGCCCAGCGCATAGCCCGCCGAGCGACCGAAGACATCGAAGGCTTCCGTGACGGTGTGTTGGGCGCCGTTGACGGCGATGCCGTCGGTTTCCTGTTCGTTGTAGATGTTGTAGGTGATGTCTCTCGTGCCGGATGCGTCGACAATCCGGTACAAGTTGGCAAGGTGGTTGTAGGCGAATTGCTGGGACGGCGTGCCATCGCTGAATGCGATGTTGTTGCAAACGCCTTTGTTCACGTCCCATGTGTAGGTGGTGATGATTCCACGCGCATCCGTTTTCTTGACGCCCATGTTGAGTGCATTGTATTCGGAATCTTCATGAGTGCCGTCTGCGTAGGTCTTTTTCTGAACAAGTCCGCCTGCGTCGTAATAGCTCCATATGGTGGTGTCTCCGTCGGTGCGTCCGGCGGGATTGGTGGTGATTTCCTCGTCA
>JAVVTI010000096.1:0-1264 GCA_036653735.1 Bacilli bacterium
GGTACAGGCGCCTTTAAACTCGATAGAGACTTTTCTCGACAGTGTGAAATCAGCTACTTCGCTACTAAATTTCGCTCCCCATCGTACCCTAGCATTAATATCAAGACGGATTTGCCTATCTCGACTGCCTCAGTACTTAGCCACACATAACCAACAGTGTGGTTAGCTTATCCTACTGTGTCATCCCATTTCTCAAACGCTTATTGGCGGTACAGGAATATCAACCTGTTGTCCATCACCTACGCCTTTCGGCCTCGGCTTAGGTCCTGACTAACCCAGGGCGGACGAACCTTCCCCTGGAAACCTTGGGTTTACGGCCCGTGGGATTCTCACCCACGTCTCGCTACTCATGCCAACATTCTCACTCGTATACTGTCCACATGTCCTTACAGTCATGCTTCAGCCTGTATACGAAGCTCCCCTACCTATCATATAAATGATATCGTAGCTTCGGTAGTACGTTTTAGCCCCGGAAATTTTCGGCGCAGGATCACTCGACCAGTGAGCTATTACGCACTCTTTAAATGAGTGGCTGCTTCTAAGCCAACATCCTGGTTGTCTGTGCAATCCCACATCCTTTACCACTTAACGTACATTTAGGGACCTTAGCTGACGATCTGGGCTGTTGCCCTTTCGACTATGAATCTTATCACCCACAGTCTGACTCCCAAGTAAAAGAAAACGGCATTCGGAGTTTGATAGTCTTCGGTAAGTGCAATACCCCCTAGGACATTCAGTGCTCTACCTCCGTCTCTCTACGCTTGAGGCTAGCCCTAAAGCTATTTCGGGGAGAACCAGCTATCTCCGGGCTCGATTGGAATTTCACCGCTATCCACAAGTCATCCCCGAGCTTTTCAACGCTCGTGGGTTCGGTCCTCCACGAAATTTTACTTTCGCTTCAACCTGCTCATGGATAGGTCGCCCGGTTTCGGGTCTACGACATGCAACTAATTTCGCCCATTTAAGACTCGCTTTCGCTACGGCTCCACACCTTAAGTGCTTAACCTTGCTACATATCGTAACTCGTTGGCCCGTTCTACAAAAAGTACGCGGTCACACATATAAAGTGCTCCCACAGCTTGTAAGTGCAGGGTTTCAGGTTCTATTTCACTCCCCTCCCGGGGTTCTTTTCACCTTTCCCTCACGGTACTATGCGCTATCGGTCACTAGGTAGTATTTAGGCTTGGAGGATGGTCCCTCCTGCTTCCCACAGGGTTTCACGTGTCCCGTGGTACTCTGGATCATATCTAAAGAATTATCGTTT
>JAVVTI010000097.1:0-1242 GCA_036653735.1 Bacilli bacterium
ATTATAGGAGTAACTGGTTGTGGTCAAAAGGAACAAAAAATGGAGAATTTATTAAATAATCCAAAAGATACAAGTGTTAAAACTGCAATTGAAAAAGTAGAGGGTGTAAAATCTATCTGTTTAGTAACAGAAAGTAATGATCCAAACGGGCAATTAAATAAGGACGGAGGATATACTGGGGCGGTTTTCTTTAGACTTACTCAAGTAGATGAGATAATCGCTAAGGAAGATGGTACTCCTTATGGAAATGATTCTTGTGAAGTTGGAACTACAGGTGGAGGACAAATAGAAATTTATGCTAATGAAAAGGACGCAAAAAAAAGAAATGAGTATTTAGCAACGTCTGATGGTACTTTTCTCGCATCTTTCCATAGTGTTAGAGGTACTCTTGTAATAAGATTAAGTGATGATTTAACAGCGACTCAACAAAAAGCAATAGAAGAAAAAATTTTTAATGTATTAAACGAAAAAAAATAAAAATTTTTCATGAGAAAAAGCGATTAAATCGCTTTTTTATATGACTCAATATATTGTTACTGTTTTGTCTAAAATTGTTTTAATCTTTTTACTATATTTTTATAGAATGTAAATGTGATATAATTATGTCATCAACAAATAGTAATTTTAGAGAAAGATTGGAGATGACATTATGACGGAAAGAGAAAAAATGTTAGCTGGGCAATTGTATGATTGCGGAGATAAAGAATTATTAACTAGATGGCATTTGGCAAAAAATTTAATAAGAGAGTATAATAGTACTTTATCAGAAGATTTAGAAAATAAAGATAAAATATTAAAAGAATTATTAGGTAGTATTGATGAAAATGTATGGATTACACAACCATTTTATGTTGATTATGGTAATAATATATATATTGGAAAAAACACAGAAATAAATATGAATTGTATTTTTTTAGATGATAATAAAATAATAATAGGAAAGAATGGATTGATTGCACCTAATGTTCAAATATATACAGCATTTCATCCAACAAATGCAATTGATAGATTTGGATTACAAAAAGAAGATGGAACATTTGAATTTTGTAAAACACAAACAAAACCAGTTATTATTGGAGATAATGTTTGGATAGGTGGAGGAGTAATTATACTTCCAGGTGTTACGATTGGAAATAATGTTGTAATAGGAGCAGGAAGTGTAGTTACAAAAGATATACAAGATAATAAAGTAGCATATGGAAATCCTTGTAGAATAGTAAGAGATAATTATTAGTTAAAAAA
>JAVVTI010000098.1:0-1234 GCA_036653735.1 Bacilli bacterium
TCAACACCGAAATCACCCGTATTTCAAAGTCCACAAACTTCAACGGCATCAACCTGCTGGACGGCTCCCTAAGTGCAAACAGTGCAAAGGCCACAGTTACTAATATGGACGCAACTTTAGGTAAAGGCCTTGGTGCAAACGGTACGGCTCTTACCAAGGGTACCGGACTTAGCGCCTCAGTTGTCACAAGCTGGTCCGGTATCACAACCTCCACAGCCGGCACTTTCACCTTCGAAACAGGCGCATATGACACTGCGGGCAAATTTACTGCCAGTGCAGGAGCAACCGCAGACACCGTTCGAGTAAAAATCGAAGGTACCGACGGCAACATTACAACACTTGAAGCGAAATGGTCCGATGTCTATACCAACACCACCGGTACGGACAGTACGGGTGCCGCAGTAGCCTCCGGTGCCGATATGGCAGCAAACCACACCGCCAATATTAATCTTGCATCCTTTGGTCTTGGCAGTGTAAATATTGTCGCCACCGGTGCTGAAACTAAAGCAAATATTTTGGGAGCGCTTAATAGTGCTGCCGTTAAAACGACAGCCGGCGCTACAGCCGGCACCGGAACAGGCGGCCTAACCCTCCAAGTCGGCGACACGAACGACACCTTCAACAAGGTAACCGTCGCCGTTGACGACCTCTCTGCAACAGGCCTTGGCACTAACAACCTTAGTGTTGGCGACCGTGAAGCGGCGGGCAAGTCCATCCAAACCATCAAAGACGCCATCAACAAGGTTTCCACAAACCGTGCAAACCTCGGTGCATTGCAGAACCGTCTTGACTACGCCATCAACAACCTCGACACCACAGCCGAGAACATGTCCTCCGCAAACTCCCGTATCCGCGATACGGACATGGCGAAGGAAATGATGACCTACACCAAGATGAACATTCTAACCCAAGCCGCGCAGGGAATGTTGGCACAGGCCAACCAGCAGCCGCAGGCTATTCTTCAGCTTCTCCAGTAATCTACATAACGAGATTAAAGGCCCCCTTGGGGGCCTTTTTTTTATTGGCGTTTGTGCTCCGCGCTGACGCGGAAATAAATCGCGCCCATGGGGCGCGGGACAAGACATCGCGCCCATGGGGCGCGGAGCAAGAAATCGCGCCCATGGGGCGCGGAGCAAGAAATCGCGCCCATGGGGCGTGGAACAAGACATCGCGCCCCATGGGCGCGGGGAAAGACATCGCGCCGCGGCGGCGCGGAGCAAGAAATCGCGCCCAT
>JAVVTI010000099.1:0-1227 GCA_036653735.1 Bacilli bacterium
TCAGGGAGACAAGGGTAAGGTGCTCCTCCGAAGGCGGGGCTTCGCCGTAAAAGCTACTTTCGGAATGGAAGCTTTGAAAGCGGGAAACGCTGTTTGAAACGGTTTCGAACAGTGCGTTTTCAAGGCTTAGCCAAGTGGAAGGATTGCTGCTGCGATTGAAAAGATTTTGCACCAAAACGTGCTCCACGGTGGAAAGGAGAGAGGCCGTTGCCGCTTGGGACAGCACCTGTTCCTCGGTTTGGGGCGGGGGCAAAATGTCGCCTAGCTCAAAGTGGTTGACGCTGTGCAAAAGCTCCATCGCCGCGCCGGAAACTGTGCGCTCCCTGAGCTGAGAAAGGGATATGAAGCGGCTTGTCGCAAGCTGCTCCGAGGTTTTTATTTCGTTGTTGCGGTATGAGCCGTAAAAGTGGCTCTGCTCCTGCTGGAAGGAGTTGACAATTTCGTAAATTTCGGCGGTGTCCAGCCGCTTGTAGATTTCGTTTTGGATGTAGTAGGGTGAGAGGGCGTTTTTTCCCTCGCCCTGAGCGGCGGGCGTTTCGCTTGCCGATTTTTTCCCTTCCTCCGAAAGCCCTGTCGCTGCTTCACGGAGCTT
Source organism: Bacilli bacterium (assembly GCA_036653735.1). Taxonomy (GTDB): domain Bacteria; phylum Bacillota_I; class Bacilli_A; order RF39; family UBA660; genus CAVCAD01. The sequence continues at coordinate 593 of JAVVTI010000099.1, forward strand.
TAGCTCCTCATGGTAAAGGGAGATCAGCTCCTTGACGCCAAGGTGCTCCTCCCGCAGGTTTTTCACCTGCTTCATGAAAAGGGAAACGTCGGTAACGCCAAGCTTGTTAAGGACATTTTCGATGTAGATGCTGTCCTGATAGGTAAAGCTTTGTTCGTCGCTTAAAAGAACGCGGTTCACCACATTGTTCACAATGTCCATGGTGATTGCCCTGTTGTCCGTTGTGGTGTTTTGGATGGCAATGCTGGTCATGCCGCCCAAATCCTCGGGAATTTCCGGTGGAGTGGACAGGAAAAACAGCAGCTCCTTGGGAGTTATGTGCATGCTCATAAGCCCATAGTTACCAACGATGCGCTCATAGAATTCCTCCGACACCGTGAGCCGTGGATTGATATTCAGTTTTATTGGCTCTTTAAGTGTGAGCATAATCCTTGCTCCTTATTGCTTTGGCTTCTAGGCTTTTGGCGGTGCGTCGGGGGCGGCAGGTTCTGCGGGTGTCGCGGGTGTCGCGGGTGTCGCGGGTGTTGCGGGTGTTGCGGGTGTTGCGGGTGTCGCGGGTTCTGCGGGTGTCGCGGGTTCTGCGGGTGTCGCGGGTGTTGCGGGCGCTGCGGGATCGGTTGCACTCGCGGAGCTTG
>JAVVTI010000100.1:0-1213 GCA_036653735.1 Bacilli bacterium
TCACTTTCTCCTACTTTTTCATCTTCTCTTGATAATCTTATATAGATTCCAACACTATAAATTTTACTAGCTATACTTGCTAGTGCTGTATTCATTTATCCTCCTTTGTTGATATTTCCAAATATATTTCTTTATCGCAAATATTATATATCATATGTACCATTTTTATAAACCATTGCTTTCTAAAGTTTGTTTGACATAGTTAGAGAAGATCTTGTTCATAAGTTCATGAAAAGTAGCAGTTTCATTATTGTAAAAAACATTAAATTTAAAATTGTTCATATTCTTCACCTCGCTTAAACTTATGAAACCATAAAAAAAATAGAACGTAGTTCCATTTGTTAGACATTTTTTGACCTAATAAATTATTATTTAAATATAGATTTTCCATTATTTAAATTTATTATTGATTTTCTTTTATACATATATCAGTCTTTTTATATTTAATTTATTATATTATTACTAGAAATAAATCGTTTGAAAAAGAAAAACACATCCATCTACCTAGCCATTATTAACCAATCCCATAGGTGAATGTACCTCATTTGCTAGAAATATTTTTCCTATAAATTTGTGTTTAAATTCTATTCTAATATAATTGTTATCTGATAATTCTTTTAATAGCCTAGCAATGGTTCTAGTTTCTAAATTTAACTTATCAGATGAATAAGTCTTATTAGCATAATAATAGTCTTCTTGATGACTTAATAATATTAATAAACCATATAATAGTTTTGCACTTGAGCTTACATAAACATTTGATAGTAATGTAGTTGGTATTTTTATATAATTATTATAATTCACTTGAATATCTCACTTTCTAATTATTCTAAATACGATAATTTTAAGGAAGAATATCGTTTTCTTAAAAAAGCAGAATAAGAAACTTACACATCAATACTAAACTAGCCCTTATTTCATAAGAGTTTAATATCGTTAAGTTTTATTTTACACTTCAAAATTTATTCTATTTTGTAGGTTGATATAAAGGACATAAGTAACTTTATTCCTTTGTTTGTAATAATTAATTAATTTTTATATTCATCTTATTTTGGAAAATATAATCAATTTCATAGGATGATTTGTCATAATAACACCTCCTTTAAATAGCACAAAAAAAGGAAGACGTTGTCTTCCTTGCAGTTGGTTTGCTATTTTACTATATTTTAGCACTTGACTTATAAAAGTCAATAATATAATTTCCTAAAATTTT
>JAVVTI010000101.1:0-1209 GCA_036653735.1 Bacilli bacterium
TATGCTTTTTCAAAATTTTTGCTATTTTTTAAGTATTTTTTTAATTTTTATAGTACAATAATTATGTAATGTTTATACATTACAATTTTATTAGTTGAGGCGTTGGATAAACTATATTAGTTGTATCAAACGCTTCTTTTATTTTTTCTATTGGAGAGTATCCTCTAGTTTTTATTATTGTATTGGAATATTCTTTTATATATTTTGAAGTGTATTTTATTAAAGAATCATCATCTATTATATCGTCCCATGCTAGACAATCTCTTTCTATAGACCAGTGAAAACTTTCAACTTCTGAGTCGGCGGTACAGTGACCTGGAATATTAGTTCTATGTTTTTTAAATTTATCTTCTATAAAGATAGTAAAGGAACTTTTTTTAGGTTCTTTTCCACTTGTTTTTGTTAGTCGATTTGTAAATTCTTTTCCATTATCTGTTTGTATAGTAATATTCTTTAATTCTAATTTTTTAAACTGTTTTAAAAATGGATAAAGTATTTCATTTAAGAATTTTGTTGTATATACTAAAGACTTATCTTCACAGTACGACACTATTGTATAGCCTGTTGTAACGTCTCTAGCAGTTATTTGGTATTTACTCCTTATACCTTTATATTCATTAGCTAAACAAGTAAAATAAGGCTTTAAATTGTCTATATCTGTAAGGTACTTAATATCTACTTGAATAAGATCCCAAGGTTCAAGTTCTTTTTTCCATTCTATATCGCCACCATTAGATTTTTCATGTTTAGGATTTTTATTTTTACCAAGTGCTTTATTAATATAACGATTAATTGTTGTATCAGAATAGTTATCTATTCTTGTTTTTCTTCTGACATTATTTACTGTTATATGTTTTTTCTTTTCTTTTGCTTCTTTAGCAGTTGATGTAATTTTTTCAATGTCTACTTCTTTAATTTTTTTAGGACTATTTAATGGTCTTCTGGATTTATCTTTTAATCCCTCTATTCCATAGACTGCATATCTCTTACACCATTTTTTTATAGTATTCTTGCTACACGAATAAAATCTAGCTGCTGGCTTGATTCCAAAATCATTTGCATATCTAACAATCTCTAATCTTTTATTTTTTATATAACTTTCATTTTTATTATTTTTATAGACTTCATTATATGTTGACCACATAACTAAGCACCCCTTTCTAACGAACTATTATATATCATAATTAAAAAAACACATAATTACCACCA
>JAVVTI010000102.1:0-1199 GCA_036653735.1 Bacilli bacterium
GTATGAATAATAGAAGAAATAAATATGAAAAAGAACTTTATAAAGAGGGTATTAACTTGGTAGGTGGTATAGATGAAGTAGGTAGAGGACCTTTAGTAGGTAGTGTTGTAGCAGCTATGGTTATATTACCAAGAAATTATTATAATGAGGATATTAAAGACTCTAAGAAGTTATCTGAAAAGAAAAGAGAACTTCTTTATGATGTTATAATGGAAAATGCTATAAGTGTAGGAATAGGAATAATTGATAATAAAAGAATAGATGAAATAAATATATATGAATCTACTAAGGAAGCAATGATTCTGGCTATAAGGAATTCTAAAATAGTTCCAGAGCATATATTAATAGATGCTATGAAGTTAGATATAGATATTCCTTTTACTTCTATTATTAAAGGGGATGATTTATCTATATCTATAGCAGCAGCATCTATTATAGCAAAGGTTACTCGTGATAATATGATGTTTGAGTTAGATAAGAAATATCCTATGTATGATTTTTGTCATAATAAAGGATATGGAACTAAGAAACATATAGAGGCTATTAATACTTATGGAATTATAGAAGAACATAGAAGATCTTTTGCTAGAGTAAAGTAATATAAAACAGATAATTATTTATCTGTTTTAAGAGGTGTAAGTAGAAGTCCTATATTTATAATACCAGCAAGTCCTACTAATGAGTATACTACTCTAGAAAGTACTGTTGCATTACCAAATAATGATGCTACTAAGTTGAAATCAAATATACCAATCATTCCCCAGTTAATGGCACCTATTATAGTAATACCAAGTGCTATTTTTTGTAATGTTTCCATATTTTGTTCCTTTCTCTTAATATTATTTTATCTAAATTCTTATTTTTTATTCATAAGAAGTAAAATTAATCCATATAATTTGTTAGAATTGGAGGAAAATGAAAAAAATATTTTTAATGCTTGCTCTTAGTGTATCTTTATTTACTTTAACAGGTTGTAATAAGTTTAATGATAAAGATGCAATAAGTAAATTAAAAACAGATAATAAGAAGACTACTAGTTATATAATAACAGCAGATATGGAAATAATGAGTAATGAAGAAAAATATACTTATGATGTATCTGTTAATTATAAAGAAGGACCTTTATATAAAGTTATACTAACTAATAAAAATAATTCGCATACACAAATTATTTTAAAAAATAAGGATGGAGTGTATGT
>JAVVTI010000103.1:0-1168 GCA_036653735.1 Bacilli bacterium
TTTGAAGGTGCCATCAGAGGTATGAGAGGAGGCGAAAATTATAAGAAACATTAGAAAAAGAAACAGCAAATATGAGGCGTGTTGTCATTATAAGAATAAACATAATTACTTAGGCACATTTGATAATATGCAGGATGCAGTAAATGCTGTTTGTGAACATGAAGAAAAAGTATTTAATAATAATGCTAAGATATATGGCGTAAAATTCGAAGATGTTAAGCTGATAGAAGGTGCAAATCATTATGCTTGTAAAAATGGAATGATATTCAATAGGTTTGGAACAGAAATCAAGGGCGGTATAAATAGATGTGGTTATAGACAAGTATCAATATTAATTAATGGTTTTTATAAAACATTATCAGTACACAGATTAATAATGAAAACATTTAAACCTATGGTTGATATGGATAATTTAGATGTCAATCATATTGATGGAAATAAAACAAATAATAATATTAGTAATTTAGAATGGTGTACTAGAAGTGAAAATGTACTTCATTCGTTTAGAAGTGGGTTACAAGATAACGTGGCAGGAGTTAAGACTTATTCATTAGAAGAAAAAGAGTTTATTAAAAATAACTTAGATATGCCAACTAGGAAGATTGCTAACATACTCGGCAGAACAGAAAGAACTGTAAGAAAATACAAAAAAATGTATAGAGAGGGTAATAATGATACTTATAAATAATTCAAATGTGTATAATTTGGTAAGAGCAGTTTATTCAGCTAGAAATCCGATGAACTCATGGTCTAAATCAGACAGCGATTTAATGAAAGATATACTAGGACCTAACGACCTAAACCTAGCAAAACGTCTATGTAAAGCAGGTTCAGACCATAGAAAATTTTTAAGACAAATCTTTGTTTCTGTAGACATTACAGCACCCCTTTACTGGTGGAAAGAGTACGACACTTACAAAGTAGGTACAACAGCTAATTCTACAAGTACTATGCATAAAATTCACAGTAAACCAATTACGGTTGACGACTTTAGCTTTGATGATGGGTTAGATACTATTCAAACAAAAGAAGAAATAGAAACTTTGATTAGTATATATGAAAACATTAGACTTAATTATATTGATAATAAAGAAAAGAATGTATGGAGGGCATTAATTCAATTGTTGCCATCCAGTTACAACCAAACACGCACATGTACTATGACGTA
>JAVVTI010000104.1:0-1163 GCA_036653735.1 Bacilli bacterium
CTACTTTCGGAATGGAAGCTTTGAAAGCGGGAAACGCTGTTTGAAACCGTTTCGAACAGTGCGTTTTCAAGGCTTAGCCAAGTGGAAGGATTGCTACTGCGGTCGAAAAGATTTTGCACCAAAACGTGCTCCACGGTGGAAAGGAGAGACGCCGTCGCCGCTTGGGACAGCACCTGTTCCTCGGTTTGGGGCGGGGGCAAAATGTCGCCCAGCTCAAAGTGGTTGACGCTGTGCAAAAGCTCCATCGCCGCGCCGGAAACCGTGCGCTCCCTGAGCTGAGACAGGGAGATGAAGCGGCTTGTTGCAAGCTGCTCCGAGGTTTTTATTTCGTTGTTGCGGTAGGAGCCGTAAAAGTGGCTCTGCTCCTGCTGGAAGGAGTTGACAATTTCGTAAATTTCGGCGGTGTCCAGCCGCTTGTAGATTTCGTTTTGGATGTAGTAGGGTGAGAGGGCGTTTTTTCCCTCGCCCTGAGCGGCGGGCGTTTCACTTGCCGATTTTTTCCCTTCCTCCGAATGCCCTGTCGCGGCTTCACGGAGCTTTAGCTCCTCATGGTAAAGGGAGATCAGCTCCTTGACGCCAAGGTGCTCCTCCCGCAGGTTTTTCACCTGCTTCATGAAAAGGGAAACGTCGGTAACGCCAAGCTTGTTAAGGACATTTTCGATGTAGATGCTGTCCTGATAGGTAAAGCTTTGTTGGTCGCTTAAAAGGACGCGGTTCACCACATTGTTCACAACGTCCATGGTGATTGCTCTGTTGTCCGTTGTGGTGTTTTGGATGGCGATGCTGGTCATGCCGCCCAAATCCTCGGGAATTTCCGGTGGCGTGGACAGGAAAAACAGCAGCTCCTTGGGAGTTATGTGCATGCTCATAAGCCCATAGTTACCAACGATGCGCTCATAGAATTCCTCCGACACCGTGAGCCGTGGATTGATATTCAGTTTTATTGGCTCTTTAAGTGTGAGCATAATCCTTGCTCCTTATTGCTTTGGCTTCTAGGCTTTTGGCGGTGCGGCGGGGGCGGCAGGTTCTGCGGGTGTCGCGGGTGTCGCGGGTGTCGCGGGTGTTGCGGGTGTTGCGGGTGTTGCGGGTGTCGCGGGTTCTGCGGGTGTCGCGGGTTCTGCGGGTGTCGCGGGTGTCGCGGGTGTCGCGGGCGCTGCGGGATC
>JAVVTI010000105.1:0-1142 GCA_036653735.1 Bacilli bacterium
ATACTTTAGTATCCACATTATCTGAAATGAATTTTGCAAATATTGCAGCAGAAGGGTTTATGCCTATTTACACAAGAAATTCTATTACTGATGAGCTACATAGTGTATTTGATTTTAGAACTGATTATCGTATCATTACAAAAAAAAATATGAACGAAATAATAAGCTATACAAAGAATAGTCGTTCCAGTCAAAGAAAAAGAGCCAAAATGAAAGAGTAAAAATGTAATATTACCACAAAATGACAATATGTTTATCCAATGTATATTCTTGATTATAAATAAATTAGAGAAATAGAACAACAATGTGGTGTCAAATAAATATTTTTTGAAAAAAAGTTACAATAATATTTTATGACCCACAAGCATACATAAAAACATAACCGTATAACTCATTGATATAATGAGATATACGGCTTATTTTTTGATTTTAGGTGTCAAACTTGAGAATGTATAGGACTTTACCTATAATAGGCAGTACCTAATTTAAATATATAGTTAATCATAAAGCCATCTGCTTTTACTTTTGGGTAAATACTCTCGTGGAGCTGTTAAAGTGCATTTTTAATATAACAAAGTAAAATTTACGCCATTTAAGTATCAAATCAACTTTCATATTATGAAATCAACCTTCATATTAAGGCATTAACAATGCTGTTTATAGAACCAACTATGTAAATTATGGAATCAACCTTCATATTAAGGAACTCACAATGCTGTTTATAGAACCAACCCTCATATTAAGGAACTCACAATGCTATTTATAGAACCAACTATGTAAATTTTACAGTACACCATGTGAATTATTAAATTATCTCCAAAATTATGAAATTCACAATGTATATTATAGAATCAGCCTTCATATTAAGGAATTAACAATGCATATTACGGAACTCACAATGTATATTATGTGACTCAACCTTCATATTATGGAATTAACAATGCTGTTTATAGAACCAACTATGTAAATTTTACAGTACACCATGTGAATTATTAAATTATCTCCAAAATTATGAAATTCACAATGCAATTTATTGAATTCACAATATACATTAAAAAATTACCGGATAATTTCCGGAATTCACAAAACTTTTAGCCTGCCTGTATTTTTTGTTAATTCCGTAGTATTATGTATTTTATCCT
>JAVVTI010000106.1:0-1086 GCA_036653735.1 Bacilli bacterium
CCGGCGGGTAGGTTACAATCACTAAATTTGATGCTAAAATAATAAGAATTGTCATCATGTATTCTTCTAATGATACACAAGAAAAACGTAAAACACGGAAGGGAGAAATCCGCTTGGACGATACCTATATCAAGGTTCCTGCCATACAGCGAAAGCTGAAGCAGGCACAGGAGGAACACGCTGTGCTGTATATCCATGCCCTGGGCGGCTATGGAAAAACAGCGGCGACGGCGTATTTTCTCCGCAACAAAGCACATCTGTATTTAAGCGGTGCAGAGGGTGTGCTCAATGAAGCACCGCCTTTGCATCAAATCAAACAGACCACGGTTGTGGTGGACGATATATCCCCCATTGTCAGCGAGAGTAGCCGTGATTACATACGCACACTGCTAACCACCGACAAACAGCTCATTTTGATTGGCCGCACCGCCGCACCCCACTGGCTGGGGCTGGAAAGTTTGGACAGACGATACATCATTGCCGCCGAGCCGGACTTTCTCTTTGATGCCGCACAGACGAAAAAGCTGATGGAAGCCTACCACCTCACCATCACCGACGAGCAGGCAGAGCAAATCGTAGGTCTTACACAGCACCCTGTCACCATCAAGCTTTTGGCACAGCGCATGGCACAGGGAATGCCCTTTGGTGCGGAGGTGGTTGCACTGACAAGGCTTGATTTATACCGCTACTTAGACAGCGCTTTTTATGAGCAGTGGAACAGCGAGGTCAAGCGCGCTATGCTGCCCCTTGCCGCCTTTGACAGCTTTACCCTGCGTATGGCAGAGCTGGTGACGGGCGATCAGAACCCACAGCGGCTCATCGAAAAAGCTATGGCAGTCAGCGAGTTTTTGCAGACCGATGGCAACGGCAACTATCAGATACGGTCGATTTTGCGGGAGTATCTGTGCTACAAACAGCAGACCGATTTGACCAAGGCACAAAGGGACAACATCTTTCACAGTGCGGGGCTGTATTACGAGCTGAACAACGATATAGAAAAGGCTCTGGAATGCTACGAAAAAACCGGCAATCAAGATAAAATAGCGGACTTACTCATTCAAAACGCAAGCAAGCACGTTGGCATTG
>JAVVTI010000107.1:0-1081 GCA_036653735.1 Bacilli bacterium
GGTACGACTATTGAAATAAGCATCGCCGGAGGAGTTATGGGAGGTAGCGGAGGCAGGGTTCAATATAGGTTTGTTAGTGAATACAATGATAGCATGTTTGTCAACGAACGGTTAATTCCGTAGAGAGGTAAATACTATGAAAAATATTTCGATTAATGATGGGGTATTAGTAATTGACGAAAAAGAGGTGCGTTTCAAATATAATGTTACGCATTTTGTTGTAGTAAATGATATCGTGGTCGTCAGGCTTGGCTGCGCAAGCAGAAAAGATGATATCAATAACATTTACGGCGTAATTGACGGCAAAATTGCTTGGCGGGTGCAGGATATGCTGGAATATGACATTAATTACAAGCCGTTTTTCCCGGATCCTTATTCAGGAATTGACCAATATGTCAAGGAACCAAGCCTTCTTGTCGGAACGACTTCAAATGGCTTTAAAGTGCTTATTAATCCAAATAACGGCAAAATAGTCGGCAAAGACGGTTGGTGCAGATAGACGGGTAATCGGAGGGATTGCTATGAAAAATATTTCGATTAATGACAATAGGTTGATTATTGATGGCTTTGAGGTTCTATTTAAGCATGAAATAAAAGAATTTGTGGAAATTGGCGAGGTGGTCGTTGTTCGCCTTGGGATAAAATGCCGTGATGATGATATCAATAACATTTACGGCGTAATTGACGGAAAAATTGCTTGGCGGGTGCAGGATATGCTGGAATATAACATAAATTGCAAGCCGTTCTTACCGGATCCGTATACAGCCATAAGCATATACAAAAAAGACCCCGGACTTATTATTGCGAACACCTCCGAGGGTTATAGGATGCTTATAAATCCAACGAACGGCAAAATTGTCGGTGAGGAAAGCTGGACGAAATAGAGGGGAGCGGGGATTGCTATGAAAAATACGATATCAATATTTGGGAACGAGCTGACGGTGAACGAAGGGGTTCCCGTGGCATTTGAGGAAGATATTTATGAGATTGTTGACATGGAAAGCGTTGTTGTGGTTTTAACCATACATCAGCACGGCATTATGACAGCAGATAGAATCTACGGCGTAATTGACGGAAAAAT
>JAVVTI010000108.1:0-1065 GCA_036653735.1 Bacilli bacterium
AAAAAGGGTATAGCAAACAACGCTGCGTTTCGGGCAATAAAAATTGGCAGAGTAAACGCAACGAATATTTAGCCGGATAACTACTTCAGCAACGAAGGTTTGAGTATAATGTTATTATGTGGAACCACTTGCTGACAAACTAAAAGCAACAGCTTCTCCAGCAGCGCATCGCCGTAAAGAAAGGCGAACATTTCAAAGGGAGACTTATCGCCAAGCCCTTTTCGGCTGTATGAGTTGATATGAGACATGAGGCAATCAACGGCAGACTGAGTAAGTGTGTCAAAGGAAGTACCTTGTGGCAAGACCAAACGAATGAATTCGTGGTTTCGTTCCACCTGGGGCTTTTGATAAGATGCCATGGGATCACAGTAAAAGACTTGTGTGCGCCGCTTTACTTCGTTGAAAAACTCAATGGATGTTGGATGGGAAAACTCGCTACCGTTATCCGTGAGCAAGACAGGAAAAAGCTTACAAAAGTCATCGTGTCCTAATCCATCATACAAACGGTTGATACAATCAATAACGGATTGTGAAGTGTTGCTATCTCGTAAAAATGCAAGCATCAACTCAGCCTTTGGAAAAATGAAAGTCAGAAGCACCTTCCCGCCCACTCGACCAATGACGCTATCCATCTGTACAACCGGAGTGTCGGGATACTTCTTGCCATAAGCAAGATAGTCTTGATAGGTTCTGCCGTTACGACAGCAACGTTCGACTTTCGCTACTTTCTTAGTATTCTTGCGTGGCTTTAGCTTACAAGCCCTTTGCCTGTCGATGTTCCGGGCGGTTAACGTACAATCGCTGATCAGCCGTTCAACGGTTCGTTCACTAACGATAATAGAATCGCGGTTGTGGATGCAAGCATGATGAATGGATTGACCCTTTTGGATAAGGGGTGATATACATTCATCAATGCTCTTTAACTCAGCTTCTGTGAGATTAAAGCCTTCCCGGGATTCTTTTAGTATCGTACGGTATTCTTGATCTGCATTGGAAGGGCTGTATTGCCATTTATTTAATGTGCAGACATGTATACCAGAGCATCCGTTACAAACATAAGGCGGC
>JAVVTI010000109.1:0-1061 GCA_036653735.1 Bacilli bacterium
GAAGCACTGCTCAAGCTACTTAGAGAGAAGCATATCACCCCATTCGTGCATGGTCGTGGGAAGCGCAAGAGCGAATTGCAGCGGGATATCGAGGAACTGGCGGAACTGCTTGCACGCAAGCGCAAGTATGCCGTATATCAAGACACCTTCAAAGGCAGGAACAGCTTCAGCAAGACCGAACCGGATGCGACGTTCATGCGGATGAAGGACGACCACATGAGGAATTCGCAACTGAAGCCGGGGTACAACATCCAGTTTGGGGTAGAGGGCGAGTATATCACAGGGGTGTTGGTATCGAGTGAGCGAAGCGACCAGTTGTGCATGATCCCGCTGCTGGAGAACATGGCAAGTCACGGCATCGTGTATGAGGACGTTACGCTGGACGCGGGCTATGAGAGCCAAGAGAACTACACGTACTTCGAGAACCCGCGAGCCGATGGCAAGTCAACCGCGTGCTACATCAAGCCGCAGAACTATGAGCGGAGCAAGACGAAGAAGTTTAAGAGCAACATGGCACTGCGCGAGAACATGGCGTATGATGCTTCCGCAGACGAATACACCTGCCAGAACGGAAAGAAGCTCAAGGCGATGTACACCGGCACGAAGAAGAGCAAGTCGGGTTTCGAGCGTGAGGTCACTTTCTACGCGTGTGAGGACTGCACAGATTGTCCGCACAAGAAGCGCTGCACAAGAGCCAAGGGCAACCGCCAAATGCAAGTATCAAAGCGATTCATAGAGCAGCGGGCAGCATCGCTTGCGCGGATCACGAGCGAGAAGGGCAGACTCCTGCGCATGAACCGTTCGATACAGGTCGAAGGTTCCTTCGGTGTTATCAAGCAAGACTACGGTTTCCAGCGGTTCCTGCACAGGAGCAACCCGAAGGTCAAGACCGAGATTCTGATCGTTGCCATGGGCTACGACATGAACAAGTTCCATAACAAGATTCAGCAAAACCGCACCCGTTCCCAGCTTCACGAGAAAATGACCGCTTAACCCGCAGAAAAGCAAATAGCCCGCGCCGAAACCTCACGGCAAAACGCCCTGAATATGCGCGAGCACCC
>JAVVTI010000110.1:0-1055 GCA_036653735.1 Bacilli bacterium
GCGTGCTGCCTCCCCTGCGGGTTCGCTTGCATACGCTTGCCCTACGGGGAGCGCCCCCATACGGGACACCCTTGCGGATTCACTGCCATACGCGACACCCTTGCGGTTTTCGCCGCATTGCAAATTTGGAAACACGCCATCCCCTGTAGGGACACCATACATGGTGTCCGCCCCCGCCTTACGGGATTCGCCCCCTTGCGGAAATGGCATCTTGCATCGTTGCATCCCCCCGCGGGGGGGGGAAAACGCCCTATTGTGGAAATGGCTTTCCGCGCTAGGTATGTAGGGGCTATGCGCCCCTACGACCCGCACAAACTCTTTTGATGCAAAAGAGTTTGCAGAAAACAGCGGCACGCACTCCAAGCAAAAACCCCTTGATGCGGATGAATTTTGAGGGGGTTCGCTATTTGGGCGGTACGGGTACCGCCCACGCTCACCCTGATCCTCAAAATTCATTCGCAGGGTTTTTGCTTTCCGCTGCTATCGCCGCCCTTGGGAGCGGCGCTCTGCTACATTCGCATGGCTCTGTATACACGGGTTTTGTGGCATGAGCGCTTTTGTTCGTAATGGTGATTGACTGCGAATGGCGCTAGTCATGCGGGAATGGTTTATGATGGGGCAATGTTTTTTGGCATAAATGAAGGGTCGGGAACGCAAACTGGGCGGACACCATATATGGTGTCCTTACAGGGAAAGGAGCATGTTAATACATAGAACGACAAATCTGCTTACAGGGGGACATCTATAACAGCCATAATGCCATGAATCGCGCCGTGCAACGCCATGAACCGCGCCGAGCCATGAACCGCGCCGTGCAACGCCATGAATCGCGCCGAGACGTGAACCGCGCCGAGCCATGAACCGCGCCGAGCCGTGAATCGCGTCGAGCCGTGAATCGCGCCGAGACGTGAATCGCGCCGAGCCGTGAATCGCGCCGTGCAACGCCGTGGACCGCGCCGAGCCGTGAATCGCGCCGTGCAACGCCGTGAACCGCGCCGTGCAACGCTGTGAACCGCGCTGTGCAACGCTGTGAATCGCACCGAGCAACGCCATGA
>JAVVTI010000111.1:0-1028 GCA_036653735.1 Bacilli bacterium
GAAAGATCGAGCGTATCGATGGTATTTTTACAGGCATCAATCATTGTAAGGTGATCCAGCGTATTTCCCGGAAAAATCTCAATCGATATAGGCAGACCCTGCTCATCCATAAAAAGTCCCATCTGTACGATTGGAAGCTTCCGCTCTTCTTTACAAACACCATTTTTGCGTATGCCTTTGTGAACAATACCGTCGATTTCGTTATCCTCGTCGGCCTGTTCGATTTCAAAGAAAAAGTTGGTCACATCATAAAAAATAACATTCGTAGAACGATGGAAAGAAGCTGTAATGGATTTATTCAGTTTGCGAATAATGCTTGTTTTAAAAGCGTACATAAAATCAAGAGTATCATAGATGTTATAGGGATAAGGGGAATCTATGATAGGAGCATAATAATCATTATTTTGTTCGACTGTTGCGATTTTTGAAGCGGGATTAAGTATTCTTCCGTAAACCATAAGGCGAAAAAAACCCATTAAATCAAACTTCATCCGCGTGTAAGCTTTATAATGCCGAAAATAGTAAGTCATACCGATTTCTTCAAGAATCCGTTCGAGCAGTACATGGGAGAAAAGTTTAGGGTGTCCAATGCATTCAGGATCACCTTCTTCAAAATGGATGTCATAGTGCTCCTTGGGAAGTGGATCTGAGCAAAAGCATTGAAGTTTTGGAATAAGAGGTTTCCCATTTCTAAAAGATTCTTTTAAACGCGCAACGTAGTCAGGCTGTCCGTCATCGAATCTTGAAAGAGGACCGATGTTACAAACAACTTTTTTTGTTGCTGTTTTTATACCTTTAGAGTTGGTGATCCGTTTGCTCATTACAAGACGAAGATAATCAATCCCATTATTTTTTATTTTTTCAACATACATAGCGCATAACCCCTCCTTATAGCCTTATATACCTACATAAATATCATAACATAAAAACAAATGAAATGCAACAAAAAAAGCAAAAACGTCAATAAATTCAGTGCTTTCGCCAAAACAGTGTGCTAATATTTATTTGATCAAAGTGGCAAACTCGGG
>JAVVTI010000112.1:0-1018 GCA_036653735.1 Bacilli bacterium
TCCTGGCTCAGGACGAACGCTGGCGGCGCGCCTAACACATGCAAGTCGAACGAATTTGTTTGGATGAAGTTTTCGGATGGATGAAGAGCAAGTTAGTGGCGAACGGGTGAGTAACGCGTGAGTAACCTGCCTTGAAGAGGGGGACAACAGTTGGAAACGACTGCTAATACCGCATAAGACCACAGTGTGACATCACACAGTGATCAAAGGAGCAATCCGCTTTGAGATGGACTCGCGTCTGATTAGCTAGTTGGTGAGATAATAGCTCACCAAGGCAACGATCAGTAGCCGGACTGAGAGGTTGAACGGCCACATTGGGACTGAGACACGGCCCAGACTCCTACGGGAGGCAGCAGTGGGGAATATTGCACAATGGAGGAAACTCTGATGCAGCGACGCCGCGTGAGGGAAGAAGGTTTTCGGATTGTAAACCTCTGTCTTCGGGGACGATAATGACGGTACCCGAGGAGGAAGCACCGGCTAACTACGTGCCAGCAGCCGCGGTAAAACGTAGGGTGCAAGCGTTGTCCGGAATTACTGGGTGTAAAGGGAGCGCAGGCGGTTCTTTAAGTTGGATGTTTAATCTACGGGCTCAACCCGTATCAGCATTCAAAACTGAAGAACTTGAGTGAAGTAGAGGTAGGCGGAATTTCCGGTGTAGCGGTGGAATGCGTAGATATCGGAAGGAACACCAGTGGCGAAGGCGGCCTACTGGGCTTTAACTGACGCTGAGGCTCGAAAGCGTGGGTAGCAAACAGGATTAGATACCCTGGTAGTCCACGCTGTAAACGATGATTACTAGGTGTGGGGGGACTGACCCCCTCCGTGCCGCAGTTAACACAATAAGTAATCCACCTGGGGAGTACGACCGCAAGGTTGAAACTCAAAGGAATTGACGGGGGCCCGCACAAGCAGTGGAGTATGTGGTTTAATTCGAAGCAACGCGAAGAACCTTACCAGGTCTTGACATCCAACTAACGAAGCAGAGATGCATTAGGTGCCCTTCGGGGAAAGTTGA